>SKWB01000393.1 GCA_007129135.1 Halococcaceae archaeon
CCGAGCAGGTAGAAGGGTAGGATCGAGGTCAGCTTCGCGACGTACGTCGAGAGCGCGGCGTCGATCGCGTCGGTGACCTTCATACCCCAGGATCGAGCCTCCTCGCGCATTAACTCTCCGTCGTGTCGGCGCACGAACCCTCGTCCCGAGCTCCCTCCGCTTCCGCTTTCCGTACGCTTTCCCCCTTACCCGGCCAACCGGAGCCGTGGCATCGAACCGACTCGCGCGGTGGTGGGCTGAGCCGACGTCGCGGCGCTGGCTGCTGTTCGGGACGCTCGCGGCCGTCTTCCTCTCGGTCAACGTCTACCGGCTCTCGACGGCGGTGATCGCCGAGCCGTTGATGGCCGCGTTCGACACGACCGGCGCGCAGCTGGGAACGCTCCACGCCACGTTCTTCTACGTCTACGCGGTGATGCAGATCCCGACGGGGATCCTCGTCGACCGGGTGGGTCCCCGGAGAACGGCGGCGGTGGGGGCGCTGGTGATGAACGTCGGAGCGATCTGGTTCGCGCTCGCGGGAAGCTACCCGGGTGCGGTCGGTGCGCGCCTGCTGATCGGCCTCGGCGGGAGCGTGATCTTCGTCTCGATGCTCCGGTTCTGTGCGAGCTGGTTCCGCGCCGAGGAGTTCGCGACGATGAGCGGGGTCTGCTTCGCCGTCGGTGGCCTCGGCGGCATCCTCGCGACGACCCCGTTCGCGCTCGCGGTGGACGCCGCCGGCTGGCGCGAGACGCTCGTCGCGCTCGGCGTCCTCGGTCTCGTCGTCTCCGCTCTGACCTACACCCTCGTCCGGGACTCGCCCGAACGGGCGGGGCTTCCCCCGATCGAAGGCGTTCCCGAACAGCCGAAGCTCACGCTCGCGGAGGTCCGGACGTTCACCGCGCGCGTGCTCGCCGACCGCTCGACCTGGGTCGTCTCTATCCTGTTGTTCTGTACCGGGGGAGTGAACCTCACCCTGTTCGGGCTCTGGGGGATCCCGTACGTCGTCCAGACCTACGACACCACCGTGACCGTCGCCTCGCTCGTCACGCTCCTCGGAGGCGTCGGCTCGGTGCTCGGTCCGCCGACGATCGGGTGGCTCTCGGACAGGGTCGACAGGCGGACGGAGTTCATCGTGGGTGGCTGTCTCCTGTTCACGCTCGCGCTCGCGACCATCGCGCTGACCGGTGACCCTCCGCTGGCAGTCGTCGGGATCGTCTTCTTCGTCAACGGCGCGCTCCTGGGAACGTTCGTCCTCACCTACCCGATGGTGAAAGAGCGCCACGCGAGCCGTGCGAGCGGCATCTCGACCGGCTCGGTCAACGGGGCGTCGTTTCTCGGTGCGGCGTTGCTCCCGACGGTCATGGGGCAGGCGCTCGACGCCTACTGGACGGGGGAGGTCGTCGGCGGCGCCCGGGTCTACACCGCGACCGGCTACCGGCTCGCGTTCGCGATCGCCGCGCTCTGTGGACTGATCGCCGTCGGCTGTGCGCTCTGGCTCCACCGCGAGGAAACGAGGTAACTCATAGGGATCATCGTAGGAACTCATAGCTCTCCGAGTGCGAATCGAACGACACCGGTGGTGTGTATAGCTAAGAGAGACGATCGGCTACGATGATCCCTATCAGACCCGCTGTCCCGCCCGTTCGCGGACGATCCGCAGGAAGTTCTCGGCCAGCTCCGTGCTGTTCAGCTCCTCGATCCCCTCCAGCGAGTCCCAGCCCTCGCCCGCCGCGACCGTCTCACGGAACCGCTCGGTACACTCGGGGTGGAACTGTACCGTCCAGACCGGTGCCTCCCGGTGACGGGTCCCGAACGCCTCGTAGCCCTCGACCGAGGCGATCAGCTCCATTCCCTCGCCCGACTCGACCACCCAGTCACCGTGGACGGCAGCGACGTGGGGCGAGATCCCGTCGAAGATCGGGTCCTCGGCGAACTCGGCTTCGACGATGGCGTTTCGTATCCCTCGGTGTTCGACCCTCCCTCCCAACGCGGCGTTCACGTTCTGGTGGCCGAAACAGACGCCGAGGGTCGGTATCTCCGCCTCGACCAGCTCCCGGATCCACGCCTGCTGGTCGACGATCCACGGCCGGTCGTCGGCCTCGTAGACCCCGGCGGTCGAGCCGGTGATCACGACCCCGTCCGGATCGATTTCGGCGAGATCGGGTCGGCCCTCGTGGGGATAGCGCCACTCGATCCGGTCGGGGAACAGATTCGCCAGCTCCTCCTCGTGGTAGGTCCTCTCCGGGTTGTGCTCGTTGCGCACGACGAGGATCATACCACGAGTTCTCGCCACACCGAATAATGGCTGTCGGTGACCCGTTCGGCCCGGACCCCGGACTCAGCCGTAGGCCAGCACGTCGCCGTTCCCGGTCCCGACGTAGACCCGGTCGCCTACGAGAACGACCTCCCGGGGGTTCGGCCGGAAGCCGTTCGCCTCGACCTCCGTCACCCACCGCTCCTCGCCGTCGAGGCCGTACGCGCCGATCGCCCGGTGCCGCGGGCCGACGCGGCCTCCGGAGAGTACCAGGCTGTCTCCACCCGCCGTGACGGCTCGGCCGTCCCACGGCGTCTCGGCCAGTGTGTCGACGCTTCCCCCGTCCGGATCGATCGCCAGCAGCTCGCCGCCGACCTCCTCGGTCTGCTCCTCGTCGTCGCGAGCGACGTAGATGTAGAGGGTCCCGTCGGCGAACACCACGTCGCCGAACGGTTCGCCGGAGGTGACCTCCCACTCGACGCCTCCCTCCTCGGTATCGAACGCCGTCAGCGCGTGCTCTTCGGGTTCGTCGTCCTCGTTCGCGCCGACGACGTCGAACTCCGGGAGAACGACGAGCCCCTCGCCGACTACGGGCCTCGCACACGACATCCGTTCGCGGTCGAGCCAGCGCTCTCCCACGCCCTCCGTGTCGGGGCCGAACGCACCGGCCCAGCCCGTTCCGCCGGCGACGAGGCCGTCGTCCTCGAGACCGAGGAAGGTGTTCTCGGGGGCGTACACCGATCCGTCGGTGTACGGGTTGTCGTCGTCGGGCTCGGGTTGGGCGAGCTCCCACCGGGTCGAGCCGTCGTCGGCGTCGAGCGCCGTCACCGCGTGTTCGGTGGGGGAGGCCCGGCCGACGTAGACCTCGCGCTCGCTCGCGGTCAGGTGGATCGCCCGCTCGGGATCCTCGCCGAAGAAGCCGAGGATACCGTCATCGTACCCGGCGTACCAGCGTTCCTCGCCGGTCTCGAGCTCGTGGGCCGCGACGTCGCTCCTCCCCATCGCGTAGACGAGGCCGTCGCCGATCGCGAGCTCGTAGGCCTGGAACTCGACCCGCCAGCGTTCCTCGCCGGTCTCGGCGTCGAGCGCGACCAGCTCGTTCCCGGCGGCGACGACGGCCCCATCGGCGACGACGAGCGACGCGATGGCCCCGCCGGACGGCGGTCCGGGTGGGTCCTCGAACGTGTTCCACTCCCAGCGGCGCTCCGGTTCGGACTCGGGCGGCGATGCGTGGCGGTTCCAGCGGGTGTTCCGTTGGCAGTAGTCGGGAAACGGCCAGCTCCCCGAACCGGGCAGCTCGTGATCGAACGCCGGTTCGTCGTCGCCGAGACAGCCGGCGAGCGCGACCGTTCCGAACCCGGCGCAGGCTCCGAGGACCGCACGACGGGAGGGCACGACGACGTGTTCCCCTCAGATAATTATAAGCGTTCCCTCACGGTTCGGGCCCGGTGAGGGAGTCGACCCGGTGAGGGTGGAACGCGAGCCGCTCGACCGGATCGGAATACCTCTCACACCGATCGAAATGCCGTCATCGGACCGACTCGCCGAGTGTCCCCGGCGGAACTGGGGTTCACTTCCGGCCCGCATGCGAGCGGGTAAAGGTCCTCGAACCCCTCTCGCGTTCAATGAGCGACACCCAGGGACCGCTCCAGCCGGACAGGCCGGAGGCCGCGAAACCGTTCCGCGTCGACGCGCCGTTCGAGCCCGCCGGCGACCAGCCCGAGGCGATCGAGGCGCTCGTCTCCGGCTACGAGTCGGGGATGGACCGCCAGACGCTCCTCGGCGTGACGGGCTCGGGCAAGACGAACACCGTCTCCTGGGTCGTCGAGGGGATCCAGCAGCCGACGCTGGTCCTCGCGCACAACAAGACGCTCGCCGCACAGCTCTACGAGGAGTTCCGGAACCTCTTTCCCGACAACGCCGTCGAGTACTTCGTCTCCTACTACGACTACTACCAGCTCGAGGCGTACGTCGAACAGACCGACACCTACATCGACAAGGACGCCTCGATCAACGACGAGATCGATCGGCTGCGACACAGCGCGACGCGCTCGCTGCTCACCCGGGAGGACGTGATCGTCGTCGCATCGGTCTCGGCGATCTACGGCCTCGGTGACCCCGCGAACTACGAGGGAATGGCGATGCGACTCGAGGTCGGCGAGGAGATCGGTCGCGACGAGCTGCTGAAACGGCTCGTCGACCTGAACTACGAGCGAAACGACGTCGACTTCTCGC
This sequence comes from Halococcaceae archaeon, assembly GCA_007129135.1. GTDB lineage: Archaea > Halobacteriota > Halobacteria > Halobacteriales > Halalkalicoccaceae > Natronorarus. Next base: position 4,469 of record SKWB01000393.1, read on the forward strand.
AGGGGACGTTCCGCGTTCGGGGCGACACGGTCGAGGTCTTCCCGATGTACGGCCGCTACGCCGTCCGGATCGAACTCTGGGGCGACGAGATCGACCGGATGGTCAAACTCGACCCGCTCGAGGGCGAGGTCAAAAGCGAGGAGCCCGCCGTGCTCGTCCACCCGGCACAGCACTACTCGATCCCGGAAGAGCGGATGGAGCGGGCGATCGAGGAGATCGAGGAGGACCTGGAGAAACGGATCCGCTACTTCGAGCGCAACGGCGACCTCGTCGCCGCCCAGCGGATCGAAGAGCGCACCCGCTTCGACATCGAGATGATGCGCGAGGCGGGCTACTGCTCCGGGATCGAGAACTACTCGGTCTATCTCGCCGACCGCGAACCCGGCGACCGCCCCTACACCCTGCTCGACTACTTCCCCGAGGGCTTTCTCACCGTCATCGACGAGTCCCACGTGACGATCCCCCAGATCAAAGGCCAGTTCGCGGGTGACAAGTCCCGGAAGGACTCGCTCGTCGGGAACGGCTTCCGGCTCCCGACGGCGTACGACAACCGCCCGCTCACGTTCGAGGAGTTCGACGAGCGCGTCGACCGCACGCTCTACGTGAGCGCCACCCCCGGCGAGTACGAACGCGAGCGCTCGGGGCAGGTCGTCGAACAGATCGTCCGGCCGACCCACCTGGTCGACCCGAGGGTCGAGGTCACGGACGTCGACGGCCAGCTGGACGACCTGATGGCCCGGATCGCCGAGCGCACGGAACGCGACGAACGGGTGCTCGTCACGACGCTCACGAAACGGATGGCCGAGGACCTCACGGAGTACCTGGGCGACGCTGGCGTCGCCGTCGAGTACATGCACGACGAGACCGACACGCTCGAACGCCACGAGCTGGTCAGGGGGCTCCGCCTCGGCGAGTTCGACGTCCTGGTGGGGATCAACCTCCTGCGGGAGGGCCTCGACATCCCGGAGGTCTCGCTGGTCGCGATCCTCGACGCCGACCAGACCGGCTTCCTCCGCTCCCGGACGACGCTGATCCAGACGATGGGACGGGCGGCGCGGAACGTCAACGGCGAGGTGGTGCTCTACGCGGAGGAGACCACCGACGCGATGGCCGAGGCGATCGAGGAGACGAACCGCCGCCGCGAGATCCAGCGCGTGTTCAACGAGGAACACGGGCTCACCCCGACGACGATCGAGAAGGCCGTCGCCGAGACGAACCTCCCCGGCTCGAAGACCGACACTGGCGGGATCGCCCGCGAGAAACCCTCGGATCGGGAGGAGGCGATGGCGCAGGTCGACGCGCTGCGCGAGCGGATGGAGGAGGCCGCCTCGAACCTCGAGTTCGAACTCGCGGCGGACATCAGGGACCGGATCCGAGAGCTCGAAGTCGAGTACGACGTCGCGCCCGAGGAGGGCGTCGTCCCCGAACCGCGCGGCGAGTACTGAGTCCCTTACGGTCGGTCGGGGTTCCAGGCGTGCACCAGGAGCGGATAGTCGCTCTCGACGTCGGTCGAGAGGATCCGGTCGGGCTCCTCGAAGAGCCACCGGAGAAAGCGCTCGCCCTTCGTCGCCGCGTGATCCGAGCCGACGAACGCCTCGTAGACGTAGCCGACGTCCTCGGCCTCCATATACCAGAGCAGCGAGAGCCGGTCGCCGCTTCGATCCAGAAACGCCGACTCGGTGTACATCCCCTCCTCGCGGAGCACCGGCTCGACGCTCTCGTTGAGTAGCCGTCGGAGTCCGCGGCCGAGGACGCCGCCCCGGCGGATGATCGCCTGCTCGAGGAGGAACACCCGGACGAGCGCTTCGGCGACCAGCCGCTGGAGCCCCGATCTGACCGTCAGCCGTAACAGCACGACCTCCATGCCTCACCCCACCGACGGGAGCGAAGAATAGCTTACGGCGCGCTACTCAGTCTCGGTCTCGAGGCCGCCGCCCTCGGCGAGTTCGGCCTCGATCTCGCGACCCCGTTCGGCCTCCTCGAGGTCGATGTCGCTCATCGAGTCGGTCAGCTCCGAGAGGTCGTCGAGCCCGAGGAGTTCGCGGACGTCGTCCTCGAACGCGAGGCTCTCGAGGCTCCCCTCCTCCAGTTTCACGTCGCTGCCGGAGAGGTGTTTGCCGTAGCGGCCCACGAGCGAGGTGAGCTCCTGGGGCAGGACGAACGTCGTCGATGGCCCCTCGCCGATCCGTTTCAGGGTGTCGAGGCCACGTTCGATGATCGCGCGCTCGCCCATCGACTCGGCGGACTTCGCTCGCAGGACGGTCGAGACGGCATCACCCTGCGCTTCGAGGATCTCGCTCTGTTTCTCACCCTGTGCGCGGATGATGTTCGACTGCTTGTCCCCCTCCGCGCGCTCGATCGCGCTCCGGCGTTCGCCCTGTGCCTCGAGGATCATCGCACGGCGTTTCCGCTCGGCGGAGGTCTGCTGTTCCATCGCCCGCTGGACGTCGCGCGAGGGCTGGACTTCCCTCACCTCCACCGCCTCGACGCGCACGCCCCACTCGTCGGTTGGCTCGTCGATCTCCGTGTGGATCCGGCGGTTGATCTCCTCCCGACGACTGAGCGTCTCGTCGAGCTCCATGTCGCCGAGCACCGCCCTGAGTGTGGTCTGTGCCAGGTTCGAGACCGCGCGGTGGTAGTCGTCGACCTCGAGGTAGGCGCGTTTGGCGTCCATCACGCGGATGTAGACGACGGCGTCGGCGGTGACCGGGGAGTTGTCGCGGGTGATCGCCTCCTGGCGGGGGACGTCGATCGTCTGTGTCCGCATGTCGAAGCGGTGTGTCGCGCTCACGAACGGCGGGATGAAGTGGATCCCCGGGTCGAGCAGCTTCCGGTACTCACCGAACACCGTCAGCGCGCGCTTCTCGGTCGCG
>SKWB01000376.1 GCA_007129135.1 Halococcaceae archaeon
ACCGCGAAGACCGTCTCCCCGAACAGTGCCATGCTCCCGACACCGCCGACCTCCTCGACCCGTTTCAGTTCGTCTTCGACGAACGGGGTCGCGATATCCACCTCCTCCAGATAGGCCCGTGACCGTTCGGCGAAGGCACGGAGCGTCGGCGGGCCGGAGAGGCGATCGAGGTGTGCTCTGCCGACCTCGCTCGCCCGGCGCATGAACGACTCGTCGGCCAGCATCGCTTTCGTGCTCATGCCGCCAGCGCTCGCGTGCTCGATCCCCTCGTCGACCTCCTCGCGGTGGACCGCGCCGTCCCCGCTCCAGAGCAGTCCCCCACGGTCCTGGATGAACACGTCTCCCTGCCCCGTTCCCGCCAGACGCTCCGCACGGTGTGCCGCCTCGACGAGCTCTCCCCGCCCGACCCCGAGGTCGAACTCCGCGCTCGCCGCCAGCGCCGTCGCGAGCGTCGCCGCCCCGCTCGCGCCGAAGCCACAGCCCAATGGGACCTCCGGGAGCACGTCCACCCGTGCGGTCACCTCCAGCAGCGAGAGGACGCGCTCGACCGGCTCGAACGGCGCGGGTTCGCCCTCGACGGTGATCGTCGTCTCCCTGGCGGGGCCGAGATCCACGACGACGCCGTCCTCGATGGCGACGCTCGCTCCGCGCGAACGCCCGACCTCGTCGGTCGCGGGCGCGAACAGCCCGGTCACGCTCCCCGGGGCGTGTGCCCTCATTTCGCTCCCCTCGGCGCGCGGAGGTCAAAACGTCGGTGGTTCTCCCCTGCCTCGAACTGAAGAGTTAGGGGCTCGCGCTCGCGAGGACTCAGTATGTCAGTCCACCCGTCCACGTTCTCGATCGCCGCGCAAGACCCCGAGACGGGAGCGGTCGGCGTCGCCGTCCAGTCGAAGTTCGTCGCCGTCGGCGCGGTCGTGCCGTTCGTCGCGAGCGACGCCGGCGCGGTCGCCACCCAGAGCTACGCGAACGTCGCCTACGGCCCCGACGGCCTCTCGCTCCTCAGGGAGGGCCACACCGCCGAGGAAGTCGTCGAGCGGCTCACGAGCGACGACGAGGAGCGTGCGAGCAGACAGGTCGGGGTCGTCGGTGCCGACGGGTCGGTCGCGGCGTACACCGGGAGTGACTGTCTCGACTACGCCGGCGACGTCCAGGGCGAGGGCTACACCGTCCAGGGGAACATCCTGGAGAACCGAGCCACTATAGAAGCGATGGCCGAGACGTTCGAGGCGAGCGAGGGTGGCCTGCCCGAGCGGCTGATCGCGGCGCTCCACGCCGGGAACGAAGCCGGCGGCGACTCACGGGGCGAGCAGTCGGCGGCGCTCTACGTCGCGAAGGAGGCGGGCGGATACGATGGCAAAAACGACCGCTGGATCGACGTACGGGTCGACGACCACCCGAACCCGATCGACGAACTCGAACGGGTGTTCAAGATCTACGACGTGACGCTGCTCGCACGCGAAGCACCGGAGGAGACCCGATCCCTGGAGGGAGAACCTGCGGAGGCCGTGACGGCGGCCCTCGCCGACCTCGGCCACTACGAGGGGTCTTCGCCCGAGTTCGGCGAGAACGAACGCGAGGCGCTGGAGTCCTTTCGCGGGGTGAACAACTTCGAGAACCACTCACTGGAGGTCCTGGAGGACGCCATCGTCCGCGGCTGGGACGAGGCGGAGGGCGAGGGCGAGGACCTGCTCGTCGACGCGATCTGGCGAGGACTGAGTCGGCTCGAGCGGGAGTGAACTCGTCGGCTCTCGGGAGCCCTACTCGACGCCGTACCGGAGCAACACCCCGTCGCCGATCCGCTCGACCTCGCGCAGTTCGAGATCCGGGAACTCGGAGTCGGAGAGGAAGCCCTCCCCGTCCGCGAGCGTCGGCGCGTCGCGGCCGCCGATGACGAGCGAGCCGACGTAGAGCGAGAGTTCGTCGACGAGGCCCAGCGAGAAGAGCGAGAAGAGCAGTTCACCGCCGCCCTCGACGATCAGCCGGTCGATCCCGTCCGCTTCGACCGCGGCGAGCCCTGCCCGAAGGTCGACACGTTCCCCTCCTGCGCGGACGATCCGGACGGTCTCGCGGTCGAGTTGGGCGAGGCGGTCGTCCGGAGCGGCGTCGCTCACGAGCAGGTAGGTCGGGGCGCTCCCGTCGAGGATCCGGGCCTCGGGCGGGGTGCGTGCGCGGGAGTCCGCGACGACCCTCGCTGGCTTGGGGGGCTCGCCCCGAGCCTCGCGCTCGGCGATCGGCTCCGGGTCGTCGAGGCCGATCCGGGGGTCGTCGGCGAGGACCGTGCCGACGCCGACCATCACGGCGTCGCTCTCGGCGCGCAGACGGTCGACGCGGGCGAAGTCCTCCGGGCCGCTGATCCGGAGCTGACGGCGCTCGCGCGTCGAGAGTTTCCCGTCGACGCTCGTCGCGGCGTTGACGACGACGTGCATACCTCACAGGTGTACGAACGGAAAAAACCACTTTCGGTTACCGGGGTACGTTCACCGCCCCGGGCGACCCTTTTTACCCGGTCCGGGCGAAGGTCGCGTGATGAGCGTCGAAGAACGCGCCGAGGCTCTCGCCTCCGACCTCGGTGTCGACAAAGAGGAGGTCAGAGCCGACCTGGAGAACCTGGTCGCGTACAGCGTCCCGATCGACGAGGCGGTCCAGAGCCTCCGCCGGAAGTACGGCGGCGGGTCGGGAGGGGCTCCCGAACCGACCGCGAAGTCGGTCGCGGAGATCACGGTCGATGACACGAGCGTGACCATCGAGGCCAGGGTGCTCACCGCGGGCAAGCGCTCGATCCGGTACCAGGGCTCCGAACAGGTGATCACGGAGGGAACGCTCGCCGACGCGAGTGGGAGGATCGACTTCACCGCCTGGGAGGAGTTCGGGCTCTCGCCGGGGGACACGGTGAGCGTCGGCAACGCCTCCGTCCGCGAGTGGGACGGCGAACCCGAACTGAACCTCGGCGAGTCGACGACCGTAGCGACCCGGGACGAACCGCTCGACGTCCCGTACGAGGTGGGTGGCGAGAGCGCGCTCGCGGACGTCACGCCGGGCGACCGGGGACTGACCGTCGAGGCGCGTGTGATCGAGGTCGAAGAGCGGACGATCGACGGCCGCGACGGCGAGACCGAGATCCTCTCGGGCGTCCTCGGCGACGAGAGCACGCGGCTCCCGTTCACCGACTGGGAGCCCCGTCCCGAGATCGCGGAGGGTGCGTCGCTGCGTTTGGAGAACGTCTACGTCAGGGAGTTCCGCGGCGTGCCGTCGATCAACTGTTCGGAGTTCACCGAGGTCTCGGGACTCGACCGAGCGATCGACACGGCCGAGAGCGCCCCACGAAAGGGCGTCGGCGAGGCCGTCGCCGGTGGCGGGGCGTTCGACGTCGAACTCGTCGGAGCGGTCGTCTCAGTCCGGGACGGCTCGGGGCTGATCCAGCGCTGTCCGGAGTGTTCGCGCGTGATCCAGAAGGGCCAGTGTCGCAGCCACGGAGCGGTCGACGGGGTCGACGACCTCCGGGTGAAGGCGATCCTCGACGACGGCACGGGCTCCGTGACGGCGATCCTTGGCACCGACCTCACGAACGAGGTCTACGGCGGTGACGTAGAGGACGCGAAAGCCCAGGCCCGGGAGGCGATGGACCAGGAAGTCGTCGCCGACGCGATCCGCGAGTCGATCGTCGGACGCGAGTACAGGGTGCGAGGGTCGCTGAGCGTCGACGAGTACGGCGCGAACCTCAACGCGACCGAGTTCGAGGCGGTGAGCGACTCGCCCGAAGCGCGCGCCCGGGCGCTGCTCTCGGAGGTCGGCGCGTGAGCACCGACAGTGGGCCGGGCCAGCGGGAGGTCGCCCACCGGCTGTTCGCCGCGGAGTTCGAGGACAGCGAACTGGAGTACGCCGACTCGGAGGAAGAACGCGCCCCGAAGTACGTCGTCACCCCGACGGGCGCACGGGTGAACCGGCTGTTCGTCGTCGGCGTGCTCACCGAAGTAGAGTCGGTGACCGACGAGGTGCTCAGAGCACGCGTGGTCGACCCGACCGGCGCGTTCGTCGTCTACGCGGGCCAGTACCAGCCGGAGGCGATGGCCTTCTTCGACCGGGCGAGCCCCCCCATGTTCGTCGCGATCACGGGGAAGGCGAACACGTTCTCGCCGGACGACTCGGACCGGGTCTACACCTCGATCCGTCCCGAGAGCGTCACCGAGGTCGACGCGGAGACGAGGGATCGGTGGACCGTCGCGGCCGCAGAACACACGATCGGGCGGGTGAGCGCGTTCGCCGAGGCGTACGACGTCCTGGAATCGGCCGAGAGCCCGGCGGAGGCGAGGCGAATGCTCGAAGCCGAAGGGATGGAGACGACCCGGGCGGCGGGGCTCGTCCTCGCCCGGGACCACTACGGGACGACGCCCGCCTATCTGGCGTCGATGCGCGCGGCCGCCCTCGACGCCGCACGGCTCGTCACCGGGGAGGTCGACGAAGTCGAGCGGCCGTCGCTCGCGCCGGACGAGGGCGGCTCGACCGACCTCGATACCCTCCGCGCGCCCGACGTGAGCCCGGCCGCACCCGTCCAGAGTGCAGGGGACCCCGGACCGGTTTCGGAGGCCGGGAGCGCGGTGGACTCGACGGCGAGTGGGGAAGCGGAGACGACACCGACCGACAGCGAGAGCCCCGGCTCCGAAGGGGAACCGGCGACCGAAGAGCCATCGACGTCCGAGACCGACCCGACGTCGCCCACCCCGGAGCCCGAACCTGCGAGAGGAACGGACAGCGGGTCCGAAGGGGCCGTCGAGGGGGCGGCGACGGGAACGACCGAGTCGGCCAGCCAAGGGGTCGAATCGGAGCGCACCGAGCCCGTGTCGGCGACGGATGCCGGGGACGCCCCCTCGACGGAACCCGCCTCCCCGGCGGACGAGGACGCCGAACCCGAGCCCCTGGAGTCGGAGCCGACGGCCGACGCCGAGGCAGAAACGTCCCCCGAGCCCGTCCCGACCGAACCGACGGACGCGGGCGATCCGACCGCGGACACCGCGGCCGAAACGGGGTCGGCGGGGGAGGCGGACGCGACCGACGACCTCGAGGACTTCGAGCCGAGCGGGGCCGAGGACGTGGGGATGTACGAGATGAGCGACGAGGAGCGAGAGGAGGTCGAATCCGAGTTCGGCACCGAGTTCGAGACCGGCGGCGAGGTGGACGACCCCGGGGAGGCCGACATCGAGGTCCCCGACCCGGAGCCGGCCGAGCCGGAGGCCGAAACGCGGGCGGAGACGGGCGGTGAAAAGCCGGAGGGCGAGGACGCCGGTGACGATGCGGACGGGGACGGAGAACCGGCGGTGAACGTCGAGAACGAGGCGATGGAGGCGATGCGAGCGCTCTCCGACGGCGACGGCGCGGAGCGAGAGGCCATCGTCTCCCGTGTCTCCGAGGAACACGGCGTTTCGCCCGACGCGGTCGAGGACGCGATCACCGACGCGCTGATGAGCGGCCGCTGCTACGAACCCCGCGACGGCGTGCTGAAGCCGATCTGAATGGCGCGGGTCGAGCCGGTCCCGAACCACCCCGCGGCGACCTGTGACCTCGGCGGCGAACGGGCGCTCGTGATCGCCGACTACCACGCCGGCTACGAGGCGGCGCTCCGCTACGAGCGCGGCGTCGAGGTGCCCAGCCGAGCGGAGTCGCGCCGGGAACGGACGCTCGACCTGCTCGCCGCGACCGGCGCCGACCGTCTCGTGGTGCTCGGCGACCTGATGCACTCGATCGGCGGGCCGGGCGGGGCCGAACGCGGCGAACTGGAGGTCCTCTTCGAGTCGGTCTCGGTGCCGATCACGGTGGTGAAGGGGAACCACGACGGCGAGATCGAGACGGTGATCGAGGAGGCTCGCGAGCACGCCGCGTTCGGGTCGGTCGGGAGAATCGAGGTGACAGGGGGGAGCGGGATCCGTCTCGGGGAGGTGGGGTTCGCCCACGGCCACAGCTGGCCCTCCACGGAGGCCCTCGCGGGCGAGGTGCTCTGTGTCGGCCACGAACACCCACACGTCCGGCTGGTGGACGAGGTCGGCGGCCGACGCATCGAGCCGGCGTGGCTGCGTGGCTCGCTCCGATACGAGCCGTTCGTGGAGCGGATCGGGGAAGAGACCTGGGGCGACCCGGAGCTGGTTCTCGTCCCGGCGTTCAACGACCTGGTGGGTGGAACGTGGGTCAACGTCGGCGCCGACTTCCTCTGTCCGTTCCTCCCGGAGGGGCTCTCGGCGGGGGAGGCGTACCTGCTCGACGGGACGCGTCTGGGTCCCTACGATCGGCTCTAACTCGCGAGGCCCTCGATCGTCTCGCGCAGTTTCGCGGCCTCCTCGGCCGTCGCGGCCTTCGAACCCAGCACCTCGACGCAGGTCTCGGCGATCGGTCGGTCCTCGGGGAAGTGAGTCACTCCTTCCGCGAGCATCACCGCGCTCCGGGTGCCGACGTGGAACTCGACCTCCTCGCGCAGGGTACGGATCAGGCCGACGACCCGCTCTACCTGGTCGTCGTCGAGGTCGGCGACCCGGCTCTCGACGATCCGCCGTTCGGTCTCCTCGCCGTAGTAGTCGAGGTGGATGCCGACGAGTCGGTCGAGCAGGGCGTCCTGTGGCCGGTGGACCCCGGCGTACTCCGCGGAGTTCGAGGTGAAGACGACGCGGAAGTCGGGGTGGACCTCGATCAGTCGGTCCTCGCCGGTCACCCCGGCGCGTTCGAGGACGCCCTCCTCGAGCACGGAGAGCAGCGGGTTGTGGGCGGCGGGCGTGGTCCGGGAGAACTCGTTGTAGACGAGCGTCGCGCCCGATCGCACGGCTACCGAGAGCGGGTTGTCCACCCAGCGGTCCCGGACGATCGACTTCTTCTTGAGCACCCCCGAGACGTAGTTGTCCCGTTCGGTGTACTGCTCTTTCCCGGCGTGCGTGCCGACGAGCGAGGCGGTGTCGAGGCCCTCGTCGCCGTCGATCCAGACGGTCGGCCGGTCGCGCTCGGTCGCGACCGAGAGCGCGAGCGCGGTCTTCCCGCAGCCGGTCGGCCCGACGAGGTGGACCGGTCTGGGGACCGAGAGCCAGCGGTCGATCCGATCTTTGAGTGCGGTCGTCTCGTCGGTCTCGACGAATGCGTCGATCGCCGCCTCGATCGAGGTCGCCTCGTTTCCGCCGCTCCCGTCGTGTTCGGCGACGAACTTGTCGAGAGAGCGCTTTTCCCGTTTCA
>SKWB01000181.1 GCA_007129135.1 Halococcaceae archaeon
ACGGTCGATGCGCGGCCGATCGCGGAGCAGGTGTGCCAGCGGGGAGGCGCGGTCGAGGAATACGACGCCGACCACTTCTTCGTCGGAAAGCGAGAGGAGATCGGCGGTCGTGTCGCGCGCTTTCTCGCGCCCTGATCAGTCCATCGCCTTCACCCAGCCGGGAACGGAGGCCATCCCCGTTTTCTCCGCCCAGCCGTTCTCGTGGAGGTACTCGGGGAGCGTCGTGAACTCGAAGCCAAACGTCTCCGAGAGCGCTTCGATCTCCGCGCTGTAGCCGACCTCGTTGAACCACTCGCACATCACCGTGAACTCCTCGCCGAAGCTGTCGTACGCCTCCTCGATCGGGACGTGGTACGCGGAGACCTCGGTTCCGGTGATCTCGGAGAGCACCGCGGCGGTCTCCCCGAGCGTCCGCTCGTCGCCCGCGAGCTCGTAGCGTTCGCCGACGAACTCGTCGGGGTGCTCGAACGCCACCGCCGCCGCCCGGCCGACGTCGTCGCTGTCGACCATCTGGAGCGAGACGCCCTCCTCCAATGGAAGCGCGAGCGTTCCGTCCCCGATGTCCTCCGCGAACGCCTCGAGGTTCTGGAAGAAGAAGACGGGCTGGAGCACCGTCATCGGGAGGTCGAGGTTCTCCGCGTGCTGTTCGATCTCCCACGCGGAGTCGAAGTGCGGGATACCTGTCTCCTCCTCGTGGCTGCCGACCCCGCTGAAGACGAACTGAGAGACACCCTCTGCCTTCGCCGCCTCCGCGATGTTCTTGCCCTGTCTCACCTGTCGGTCGTAGCCCTCCGTCCAGAAGTTCGTGACCGCGAACACCGCGTCCACTCCGGAGACGGCCGGTCGGAGCGTCTCTAAGTCGTTCAGGTCGCCCTCGACCATCTCCACCCCTCGCCCCTCGAGTTCGCGTGCCCGGTCGCCGGTCGCGTCGCGGGTCAGGCCGTACACCTCGAACTCGACGTCGGAGGCGAGCAGGTGTTCTGCGACCGCCCCGCCCTGGTTGCCGGTCGCGCCGGTGACGAGGACGCTCTCGACGTCGGTCACGCGTGCTCCCCTCCCGTTCTCGCGCTCTCTATCGCCTGTACGGTCGGCTCTCGGCGTGGGTATCGAATCGATATCATCGCGTTACCTGATTCGGCCCGGAACCACATAACGCCTCGGCGACAGGAGGGTAACGAGGTGGCATCGATGATACCGGGAACGCACCGTTACGGCTCGGTCACCTCGAGTCTGCGAACGATCTTCGAGTAGACGTCCGGAGCACAGTACCATCCCTCGTCGATCATCCCGTCGATGACCGTCCGGGCCTCGGTGACCCCGATGTCGCCTTCGACCGCCGCCAGGAGGACGACGTACGCGGTCCCTCGAGTCGGGATTCCTTCCGTCGACGCGACGGTGCGTCCGTGTGAGTCCTCCATCACCGCAGTGCCGTCGTGCGTGTGGGCGAGCGTGAGAACCGCGACGTCAGGCCCGCTGAGGGTCGGACTCCGTCGAAGTCGCTCGGTGACTGGCCCGTCGTCCGCTTCCATCACCTCGAACAGTCCCTCGTCGACCGCCCGCTCTACCCGGCGAGCGTCGGGATGTCCCCGACGGATCCCCACCTCGACGACCTCCTCGTAGACCCCCTCCGGGAGGACCCGTCGACCGTCGAGGGTGCGAGCGAGCGAAAGTCGGTCGACTTTCGCGAGGTAGATGAGTGGCGTCGCGTCGAAGACCCACATTCACAGCGCCTCTAGATCCTCGTCTACGTGTTCGCCCGAGACCCACGTCACGTCCCGTTCCTTCGCGAGCCTCGCGAACTCCCAGACCGAAACCCCCGCCGTCTCCGCCGCCCGGGCGAACGTGACCTCGCCCGCCGAGAGCTGCGAGAGGGCACGCTCGCGACGCCAGCTATCCAGACCCTCGGTCAGGAGCTTTCGGACCGCGGTGCTCCAGTCGAGGTTCTCCGCTTCGAGATACGCCTCCAGTTCGGATTCGAGCTCCTCGGGAACCCGTGTCGAGATCGTGCCCATGGTGTTTGCTTTGTATGCTATGTATACAAGCGTTCCAGCAGGGGCCGCGACGGATCGGATCGCGGTTCTATCGTGAACGTTCGGGAGGGAACGGCGCTCCCGAAATCGTTTTGCCCTTCCTTCGCAGACGCTTTCTATGCCGACTGACGCCACGGGCTACGACCCGACACTGGGGAGGAAGTTCATTTTCGTCACCGGGGGCGTGATGAGTGGGCTGGGAAAGGGGATCACGGCCGCGAGCACCGGCCGACTGCTCAAATCCGCCGGCTTCGACGTGACGGCGGTGAAGATCGACCCCTACCTCAACGTCGACGCGGGGACGATGAACCCGTACCAGCACGGGGAGGTCTACGTGCTGAAAGACGGGGGTGAGGTCGACCTCGACCTCGGGAACTACGAACGCTTTCTCGACGAAGACATGACGTTCGACCACAACGTCACGACCGGGAAGCTCTACCGACACGTCATCGAGAAGGAACGAGCGGGCGACTACCTGGGCAAGACCGTCCAGATCATCCCCCACATCACCGACGACATCAAACGGAGAGTGCGCGAGGCGGCCGAGGGAACGGACGTCTGCATCGTCGAGGTCGGGGGGACGGTGGGCGACATCGAGGGGATGCCGTACCTGGAGGCGCTTCGCCAGTTCGCCCACGAGGAGGACGACGAGGACATCCTCTTCACACACGTCACGCTCGTCCCGTACTCGAAGAACGGCGAGCAGAAGACGAAGCCGACCCAGCACTCGGTGAAGGAGCTGCGCTCGATCGGTCTCCAGCCCGACGTCGTGGTCGGGCGCTGTGAGGTCCCGCTCGAACCGGAGACGAAGGAGAAGATCGCGCTGTTCTGTGACGTCCCCACGGCGGCGGTCTTCTCGAACCCGGACGTCGAGGACGTCTACCAGGTCCCGCTCGTGGTCGAGGAGGAGGGGCTCGCGGAGTTCGTGATGGAGGAGCTCGCACTCACGGAGGAGGCGCTCTCCGAACCCGAGCGTGACGACGAGTGGCGACGGCTCGTCACCGCAGAGCGCACGGAGGAGGTGGAGATCGCACTCGTCGGGAAGTACGCGCTGGAGGACGCCTACATGTCGATCTACGAGGCGCTCAAACACGCCGGACTGGAGCGCGGCGTCGACGTGAACGTGCTCTGGGTCGGCGCGGACGAGATGGACAACGACCACGAGAAACGGCTCCAGCGGGCCGACGGCGTCGTCGTCCCCGGCGGGTTCGGCTCCCGCGGGACGGAGGGGAAGATCAGGGCGGTCCGCTACGCGCGGACGAACGACGTCCCCTTCCTGGGGCTGTGCCTCGGCTTCCAGCTGGCTGTCGTCGACTACGCACGGGAGGTGTTGGGGCTGTCGGGCGCTCACTCGACCGAACTCGATCCGGACACCCCACACCCGGTCATCGACATCCTCCCCGAGCAGTACGAGGTCGAGGAGATGGGCGGGACGATGCGCCTCGGTGCTCACGAGACGGAGATCGATGCGGGGACGCTCGCCCACCGGGTCTACGGCGGACCCTCCTGTACCGAACGTCACCGCCACCGCTACGAGGTGAACCCGGAGTACATCGCCGACCTCGAAGCCGGGGGGCTTACGTTCTCCGGGCGGGCAGGAAACCGCATGGAGATCCTCGAACTCGACGACCACCCCTACTTCTTCGGGACGCAGTTCCACCCCGAGTTCCGGTCGCGGCCGACGAGAGCCAGCCCGCCGTTCGTCGCCTTCCTCGACGCGGTCCTCGAGACCAGGGAGACCGAGACCGAGGTGCGTGCCTGATGGTCGATCCCGAGACCTTCGTTCCCGAGGCGGTCGCGGAGATCGAATCGGCGATCGGCGACGCGCACGCGGTGATCGCGCTCTCGGGTGGCGTCGACTCCTCGACGGCTGCCGCGCTCGCCCACGAGGCGATCGGCGAGCGACTGATCCCCGTCTACGTCGACACCGGGCTGATGCGAAAGGGAGAGACCGAGGGGATCAGAGAGACGTTCTCGTTCATGGAGAGTCTACAGATCGTCGACGCGAGAGAGCGGTTTCTCGACGCGCTCTCGGGCGTGACGGATCCCGAAGAGAAACGCCGGATCATCGGCGAGGAGTTCATCCACGTCTTCGAGGAGGAGGCGCGCGAGGTCGGCGCGAGGTATCTGGTCCAGGGAACGATCTACCCCGATCGGATCGAGAGCGAGGGGGGGATCAAGTCACACCACAACGTCGGCGGGCTCCCCGAGGTGATCGACTTCGATGGGATCGTCGAACCGGTCAGAGAGCTCTACAAGGACGAGGTGCGCGAGGTGGCCCGCGAACTCGGCCTGGAGGAGGTCGTCGCCGAACGGATGCCGTTTCCGGGGCCGGGGCTCGCGGTGCGCGTGATCGGCGAGATCACCGAGGAGAAACTCGAGGTGGCGCGCGAGGCGAGCCACGTCGTCGAGGAGGAACTCGAGGAGTACGAACCGTGGCAGGCGCTCGCGGCGGTGATCGGGAAGGCCACCGGGGTGAAAGGCGACAACCGGGTCCACGGCTGGGTCGTCTCGGTACGAGCCGTCGAGAGCCGCGACGGCATGACCGCGCGGGCGCTCGAGATAGACTGGGGGACGCTCCAGCGGATCCAGAGCCGGATCACTGGCGAGAACGACCGGGTCGCCCGCGTCGTCTACGACGTCACACACAAGCCCCCAGCGACCATCGAGTACGAGTGATGGAGGTCGTACTCATCGGGAACGACGGGGAGTTGCGTTCCGCACTCGAAGCCGAGGGCGCGAACGTGCGCCGGATCGAGGGCGTCGCGAGCGGGCGGGCGCTCTCCGAGGCCGGGATCGAGGACGCTGACCTGCTCGTGCTGACCGACGTCTCCGAGGCGACGGCGATCCCGGTCGCCCGCGAACTGAACGGCGAGATACGGATCGCGGTCTACGCCCGTGACACGCTGCCGGAGTTCGCCCAGCCGCTCGCTGACATCGCCGTCGACCCCGACCTCCTCTCGGCCGACGTGGTCGCAGAGGAACTGGTCGGGAACGGCTGAGTGTAGTTTTGAAGGCTGAAGTTGCGAGTCTACTCCCGTCTGCAACGGACAGCTAGTACCAACTTCTGACAGAAACTGGTTGCAAGATACAGAGGGTCAGTTCACCACGGTGTTAACCGTGAGCATTTTTTCTCCAAAGCGATATGGTGTCAGTAGTGAATCCCAGCTCTTCGGGTGGATCAGATGATTTCGAACCCGGCTCCGCACCGAATGTGAGGCCATTTGGGTACCTGGAGGAATGACCGGTCGTCCGCCAACTCGGAGAGAGAGACCTCTATCTCGGTAATAAGTTCGCGGCTCGTCCAGATGATCACGACTACGCGGTCGAGTTCGTATTGTCGCTCACCGACGAGCGGTATCCTCTCACCACTCACCACTATCCACTGGTGGATGGGGCCGGAAACGAGTGGAGTTCCTTTGCTGAGGCCATCGAGACTGTCCGGCCGCTTCACCGACAGGAGGGTCCTGTCCTGATTCACTGTAAAGCAGGGATCTCTCGAAGTAGCACGATTCTCGCCACGATGTTAGCCGTCGAAGAGAACCGATCTCTCTTGGATTCCCTTCGGATCGTCCAGAATGCTCGTCCGTTCGCCGTACCGAACCCCGTACTTCACGAATTAGCGGTTATCTATCCTGCTGCTGAGCAGGATAGGTAACTGACCGACTCGCGCTCTACATCTCGCATAGCCCTCGAATAACACCTCGAACCTGTCAGACGTTGGTCTACAGAATGTGGCGACAGCTCTCTGATTCCTTTACGAGCACGCACGAACCCGATCTAATTACACACATAACTCTCCAGTAAACAGACCACACTCACAGCATGACAAGACCTCCCCCCAGCGTCTAATACAGTACACGTACAATTCTCGTATATGCCCGTCGATTTCGAAACACACGAACCCGGAAACCCACGCGTGGACCTGTCGGAAGGGACCAACGCGAGGCGATTGCTGGAGTTCCTGTTGAGGACACCGACCGTCGGATACACACCAGCGGAATTGGCAGAGGAAACAGGAGTCTCCCGTGGGAGTGTTGGACCGATATTGAACCGGCTCGAAGCTGCGGGCCTCGTTCGTCACAAGGAACCGTATTGGGCGGCCGCGAAAGACGACCGGATCGCAGCAGCGACGGCTGCCTTCATCGGGGTCGAGACGGTAGCTTCCACGTACAGTGATGATTGGTACGCGCAGAACGACGGGTGGGCTGAGGAGTTGCCCGACCTGAGCGACGAAGAGACGTAGCGAATGGCGTATTCGCAAGGCGCTATCGTCATCGTGGACGACCCGTTCGGCAACAGCCCGAAGCGCCCGTACCTGATCCTCTCGAACGATCAGGTCCCCTTCCACGGCCAAGAGTACGTTGCGGCAGTGATCACGACGACGGCTCGAACTGAGGCCGTTGAACTCACCGCCAACAGGCTCGAAAGGGGACGGCTCCCCTGGACGTCCTACGTGTCGCCGTGGTCGTCCTCACGCTCAAGGATTGGATGATCACGAAGCGACCCGCAGAAGCGACTGACGCGACCGTCGACGAGGTGCGGCAAGAGTTGGATACGTATCTTCAGACCAGATAACCAATATGTAGTTTTCCCGTAGAAAGTGATTTTGGACAGAAAAATTCGGCTTGTGCCACTTTCCACCGCTACCAATACGACCCGTACTGACCGATCCCTACGCTCGCAGATTGGCGCTTAGTCTGTGCCACATTCGCGCCTTATATCGTGCACGCCTTCAGAGAGACGCATTGGATCTGGCAGTTCGATCGTGGGATGATCTACTCGCAAGTTTTCCGTTGAACTCGCGCTGAGTCGATCGGAGACCATACGGCGCGAGCCGGAGGCGTCCCGAGGGTCTTCTCGCGTCCCCGGTGCGGGGAAACGCGTGGCGCCGTCGCTCGCCAACTGATAAATGAAGAACCGTTCGTTCGTCTCGCCCTTACAGGCGCTGGAGGTTCGTCGCGCGCGGGCCCTTCGGAGCCTGCTCGATGTCGAACTCCACTTCCTGTCCTTCCTCTAAGTCCGGGCCGCCCACGTCTTCCATGTGGAAGAAGACGTCCTCGTCCGCGTCCTCAGTCTCGATGAAGCCGTAGCCGCCGG
>SKWB01000185.1 GCA_007129135.1 Halococcaceae archaeon
CCCCGGGGTCGTCGCTCAGCGTCACCTCGCCGGCGATCTTCTCCGCCAAGTCCTCTCGGGCGCTCCGACTCCCGCTCATCCGCCACACCACCCGGCGCCCCGTCGCATTGGCCCCCCTACCGCCGATCGGCGCAAAAGCGTGTCGAAAGCGGGTTCGACGGTCGCCGGGAACGGGAAGGGCCTTGACGGCCGCGAGCGGAGACGGTCCCATGGAGTGCAGGCCGTACGATTCGGAGCGGGACCGCGAGGGGCTGTGGGCGTGTAAGCGTGCGTTCGAACTCGGCCTCGGGTCCGGTACCGGAGACGACGCGAAGACCGAGGCGTACGAGGGGAAACTCACCGACCGGTACAGGGAGCGGTACCTCTCGTGGGTCGATCGGTGCGTTGCCGACGACCCTCGCTGTGTGACCGTCGCCGCCACCGAGGAGGACGTCGGCGGCTACGCCTTCGTCCTCCCCGAGGGACTCTCGTTGATATGGGATTCGGCGGTGCTGAACGAACTCTACGTCGATCCCGACCACCGAGGGAGCGGCGTGGCCGACGAGCTGATGGAGGCGGCCTACGCGGTCGCGCGCGAGCAGCGACTCCCCCTCGACAGGATCGTACTCGACGTCGATCGGGCGAACGAGCGCGCGCGGGCGTTCTACGCCCGCCACGGCTTCGAGCACTGGGGGGAGATGGTCGCCAGGGAGCTGTGAGCCCGGATCAGGCGCTCCGGCCGGTCATCGTCTCGATCCGGAGCGCGAACAGCCGGGGTTCTAGCTCCTCGATCGCCTCGCCGAAGACACGGATCGGAACGAACTCGCCGTCGAGGTCCCCGAGCCGTTCGTGCTCCGACTCGGTGGCGGGGTCGATCGGTCCCCTCACGACGACGCTCCAGGACTCCTCCAGCGGGTCGTCGCCGTAGACGAGCAACGAGGCTCGTTCGGTCGCCGCGAGAAAGGCCCGTTTCTCGCTCCCCGGCTGGACCGCGAGTCGGAGGTAGA
Organism: Halococcaceae archaeon; assembly: GCA_007129135.1. Classification (GTDB taxonomy): domain Archaea; phylum Halobacteriota; class Halobacteria; order Halobacteriales; family Halalkalicoccaceae; genus Natronorarus. The sequence goes on from SKWB01000185.1 coordinate 987, forward strand.
CCACCCCGTCCCCGTAGTGGATCCCGACCGGGATGGCGTACGCCTCGTTCGCCTCCGCGAGCGCGAGCGTGGCGGTGTTCGCCTCGCGCAGTCGCCGTTCGACCGCCTCGTCGCTCATCCCCCCGGTGTACGTGTACTCGAACTCCTCCATACGAGGACCACGACGACGAGGGACAAAGCCGCTTTGAGAGCGGGGTTCGCAACACCTAACCACGGGTCGGACGTAGCCCCGACAATGGCCGACTGGACCGAGACGTACCGCCCGACGACGCTCTCGGAGGTGCGCGGCAACGACAAGGCCCGCGACGCCCTCTACGAGTGGGCCGATACGTGGGAGCGCCACCGGACGGCGGTGATCGTCCACGGGAGTCCAGGCGTCGGGAAGACCTCGGCGGCACACGCGCTCGCCGCGGACATGGGCTGGCCGACGATCGAACTCAACACGAGCGACCAGCGCACCGCGAGCGTGATCGAACGGGTCGCCGGCGAGGCGGCGATGAGCGGGACGCTCACCGCCGGAGGGGCCGGCCGGAGGCTCGTCGTCCTGGACGAGGCGGACAACATCCACGGGACGTACGACCGCGGTGGCGCGCGCGCGGTGACACGGCTCGTGAAGGAGGCGAACCAGCCGATGGTGCTGATCGCGAACGAGTTCTACGACATCTCCCGCGGTCTCAGGGACGCCTGCGAGACGATCGAGTTCCGCGACGTCTCCGCGCGGTCGATCGTGCCGGTCCTGCGGGACATCTGCCGGAAGGAGGGCGTCGAGTACGACGAGGAGGCGCTGCGTGCGATCGCGGAGCAGACGAGCGGCGACCTCCGCTCGGCGGTGAACGATCTTCAGGCGCTCGCCGAGAGCCACGAGGAGCTCACAAAGGAAGCGGTCGTCACCGGCGAGCGCGACCGGTCGCTGGGGATCTTCGAGTTCATGGACGACCTCTTCAAAGAAGAGGGTCCGGAGGGAGCGCTCCGGGCCTCGTACGCGGTCGACGAGACGCCGGACGACCTGATCAACTGGATCGAGGACAACGTCCCCAAGGTGTATACGACAGCTGAACTCGCCGACGCGTACGGCGCGATCGGGCGCGCGGACGTCTGGCTCGGTCGTGTCCGCGCCACGCAGAACTACAGCTACTGGCGCTACGCGGCGGACAACATGACCGCCGGTGTCGCGGCCGCCCGACGCGAGCCGAAAGGCGGCTGGACCCGCTACGGTCCACCGAGCTACTGGTCGAAGCTCGGTCGCTCCCGCGCGGCGCGCGACCGGCGGGACTACGTCGCCAGGAAGATCGCGGAGACGAGCGGGATCAGCATGGCGAGCGCGCGACGGGAGGTCCTCCCCTTCCTCGCGGCGATGACCCATCACTGCGCGGATCGAGAGCTGACCGTGGAGGTGGCCGCCCGGTACGAGTTGGACGAGGAACACGTCGCGTTCGTCACCGGCAGCGGAAAGGACACGAAGAAGGTCGGTTCGATCGTCGAGGACGCTCGAGAGCGCCGAGAGGAGGCGGTGGTAGAGGGCTCCGCCGGCGCCTTCGAGCCGGGCGCACGAGCGTCCGGGAGCGACGAGAGCGAGGAGCTCGCGACCGAGGCCGAGGAGGACCCGGAGGGACCGGACGAGGGAGAGGAGTCCGAGTCAGCCGCCGAAGGCGAGGGCGAGGAGTCCGAACCCTCGAACGACCAATCCGGGCTCTCGGACTTCGTTTAGGCACTGTATATCGGTGTTGGAGGGTGCCTTACCGGCCGATTACGGACGTGATAGCAAAGGTGACTGTCGCCCTCAGCGTAGATATGGCCCGGACGGACGTAACGGTGTGCTGTCCCCGCTGTGGCTCTCCGCTCGATTCGAGCGTCCACGGCGAAGCAACCATCCACCACCATCCATCCGACCGCCTGAAAGGCACCCGTGCGAACTGCACGATCTGTGAGAGTGACGTCGACGTCTACTTCTACTGATCGTTCGCGCACGGATCGACTCCAACCCACCGGCGTCCCCGGGCCATGTCACACGTTCTGCACCCGGCCGAAATCAGAGTAGCACGTCGAACGCACTCGACGACGAGCCGGTTCGTCGAAACAGTCATCTCGAAGACCGATCCGTCCGCGAGCGTCGGCGTCGTCCTCGAAGCCGAGGGCGAGCAGTCGGACGAGGCGCGGTCAGGAGGGCCGTTCCGCGAGACGGCTACGGCCGGGTTCGATTCGCGAGGCGAGCGCGAGCGCCGTCAACGCGAGCACGACGGTCGCGACGAGCGTCGCCGCGTCGAGCAGCTGGATCAGTTCGGTGTAGACGAACCGGCCGGCCAGTAGCTGGAGACCGACGACGGATGCACCGCCGACGGAGACGAGCCTGAGCGCGTCGACCCGACCCGCCGTCGAGAGCAGCCCACTCCAGGCGGCGACGATCACGAACCCGGTGAACGCGAGCAGGCCGGCGGCGTTGTACCCGACCTGGACCGGAGGGGTGTGGACGAGGAGGACCCCCGGCGAGAGCGCGAACATCACCGGAACGGCAGCCACGACCGCGAACAGGGTGTAGCGGACGCGAGCGACCGAGACCACGTCGTCGCCGTAGGACCAGAGCGTCGCGAGCGTGAGCGAGGCGAAGATGACCAGCGCGGTCGAGAGGTGCGCGGTGAGGTAGACGACCGTGTACTGGAGGACGGTTCCCGCCCCGAGCAGCGCCTGCACCGGGAACAACACGAGCGCGAGGCCGACGGCGAGGCGCACCCGTCGGTCCGACTGCCAGCGCCAGGCGCCCCAGCCCGCACCGATCACGAGAAAGCCCGCGATCATCGCGATCAGCCGGTGGAACCACTCGATGAAACTCGGCCAGTTCGCCGGGAACAGCCCGAAGACCGCCCCGTCACAGAGCGGCCAGCGAGCCTCACAGGTCAGACCCGCGCCCGTCGCGGCGGTGTAGATCCCGATCAGGATCAGCGCGTAGGTCGTCGCCGTCGTGGCGAGCAACAGCGAGCGGAGCCGACCGCTCACGGCCCCACACCCCGGTACGGAGAGTCCCTCTGTCGCATAGCAGGATCTCGGGGTGGCGCGCACTTAGCTCTGTCCGACCCGTCCCGGCAGGTTTGTGTGCGTCCGGGGAGCAGAGCCGACATGCGAGGGACACGACTCGATGCGTATCTGGACGAACAGGGGCTCGAGGCGGTCTGGTTCGCTCGGCCCGCGAGCTTCGCGTGGCTCACCGGCGGGGACAACGTGGTCACTCACGAGGAGAGCGTCGGCGTCGCCGCAGCCGGCTACACCCGTGAAGGAGTCGAGGTCGTGACGGACTCGATCGAGGCCGCCAGGCTGCGAGACGAGGAACTCGCCCCCGAGACGGCGGTCACCGAGTTCCCCTGGTACGAGACGACGCTCGCGGAGGCGGTGCGAGCGCGGTCCCCGACGCCGGCGGCGGCGGACTTCGAGGTGGTGGGGATGGAACGGATCGACGCCTCGGCGCTCCGCCAGCCGCTCTCCGAGCGGGATATCGACCTCTACCGGTCGCTCGGTCGCGACGCGGCGGCGGCGGTGGAGGACGTCTGTCGAGAGATCACTCCCGACACGACCGAACGTGGGGTCGCGGCGTCGCTCCGCGGGGCGCTTGCTAGCTACGGGATCGACTCGCCGGTCGTCCTCGTGGGCGGGAGCTACCGCGCGCCACGCTATCGCCACTACACCCCCACCGAGGTCGAGATAGGCGACTACGCGCTCGTCTCCGTGACGACCGAACGCGACGGGCTGTTCGCTAGCCTCACGCGGACGGTGGCGTTCGACCCACCCGAGTGGCTCGCGGCGAGACACCGGGCGGCGGTAGAGGTCGAAACGAGCGCGCTCGCCGCCACCCGTCGGGTCGGCCGCGAGGGCGGGACGGCGGGCGAGGTCTTCGCGTCGGTCCAGGAGGCCTACGCCGACGTGGGCTGGCCCGACGAGTGGCGGCGACACCACCAGGGCGGGGCCGCCGGATTCTCGGGCAGGGAGTGGATCGCGACGCCGGACGGCGAGGAGGCGGTCGAACTCCCGATGGCCTACGCGTGGAACCCCACGGTGAGGGGCGCGAAGAGCGAGGACACGGTGCTCGTGACGGAGGGTGGCTTCGAGGCCCTCACGGAGACCGGGGAGTGGCCGACCGAGACGGTCGGAGCGGACGGACGGACGCTGGAGCGACCGGGTGTCTATCAGTCGTCAGCGTGACCGGCCGCGTGGCGGTCGGCGCGCGACGGCGGCGGGACGGCTACCGACGGGCCGGAGGCCGGGCGAATCGGTTCCCGGTTGACGTGGTCGTACCGTTCCGGTGTGTTCGCGAGCGGGTGCGCGGGGTTCTCGCCGCCGTCGAGGACCGCCGCGCGGAGCTCCCCGAACGAGTCGAGGCGTGTGTGGATCGCCCGCCAGTAGGACCGGCTGGCGGGCGGGACGGTGAGCTCCGAGAGCGCCTCCCAGTCGGGGTGGTCCCGGGTGAGCGTCGCCAGGTTGACGTTGCTCGCGAGCTGGTCGTGGTCCAGGAGGACGCCCACACGGGCCGAGGACGGGGCGTGTGCGGCGAGGACGTCGAGACCGAGCCGAAGCGCCCGGTACTCTGCGACGTTGTTGTCGGGGGCGGCGGTCGAGAGCGCGCGCCGGGCGACGCGCGCGCCGTCCGCCGTCTCGATCACGACACCGAGACCCGCCTCGCCCGTCGCACGCCGGAAGGAGCCGTCCGTGGCGACGTAGAAGTCGCGGTGGTGGGTCCGCGGCGGGTGGGCGATGTGCGGGGTCGATGCGAGGTCGAAGCGATCACGGAGGGACCGACGGCCATAGGTGGCCATGGTATCACATACCGCCCCAGAAATATAAGTTTCACGTCAATCGAAGAGAGGGACGAGTCGGGCGGGAAACCGAGCGAAGAGGGCGGTCCGTCGCTCCCCGATGCGGTAGTCGAAAGCTATTTCGTTGTGGTTTGTGAGACTACCTCATGGCACCAGAACGACGCGGGCGGGCGGTCGGCCGACGGACGTACCTCCGGTTCGCCGGAGCCGCGACGGCGAGCGCGGTGCTGGCCGGCTGTCTCGACGGCGAGGACCCGGACGACCCCGAAGAGCCCGACGACGACGAGGCCGACGACGACGTCGAGACCGACGACGACGAGGCCGACGACGACGACGTCGAAACCGACGACGACGACACCTCGGTGACGATCACCCAGGGGCAGTTCGCGTCGACGCTCGACCCACAGGATCACCGGGAGACCCCGACGGACAACGTCATCCTGCAGGCGTACGAGGGACTGCTCGACCGCGAACCGGACGGCACGATCCGTGAGGGCCTCGCGACCGAGTGGGAGTACATCGACGAGGACGAGGGACAGGTCCGCTTCGAGTTCAGAGACGGCGTGACGTTCCACAACGGCGACGAGCTGACGATGGAGGACGTCGCCTACAGCATCCTCCGCGTCGTGGACGAGGACGTCGGCATCGTGAGCCCACAGGCGGACCAGTTGGCGGGCGTGGAGGACGCCGAACCGGACGGCGAGGACGCCCTGATCGTCACCTCCGACGGCGTGAACCCGATGGTGTTCAACAACTTCGCCTCCTACTGCCAGGTGATGCAGGAGTCCTGGACCGAGGAGATGGGCGACGAGGTCGGTCAGGAGATCAACGGGACGGGGCCGTACCAGCTAGAGGAGTTCACCGAGGACGAGTTCGCCCGGTTCGTCGTCTACGACGACTACTGGGGCGACGAGGTCGAGGTGGAGGAGGTCGTCTACGACGCGGCCTCCGAGTCGAGCACGCGGGTGAACAGCCTGCTCGCCGGCGAGAGCGACGTGATCGAGAGCGTCCCCCCGCAGGACGCCCCCCGCGTCGAGGACGAGGACGGGACGACGATCGAGGCGGTACCGAGCACGCGCGTGCTGTTCATGCCGATGCGAAACGACGTCGAACCGTTCGACAGCCTCGAGTTCCGCCAGGCGATGAACTACGCGATCGACCTCGACTCGATCATCGAGGAGATCCTCGCGGGCTTCGGCGACCCGACCGGCCAGCCGACGCTCGAGGGCTACGTCGGCTACAACGAGGATATCGACCCCTACCCGTACGACCCGGAGATGGCCGAGGAGCTGGTCGACGAGAGCGGCTACTCGGGTGCGGAGATCGAACTCCACGCGCCGGCG
>SKWB01000197.1 GCA_007129135.1 Halococcaceae archaeon
GGGTTCGCCCTCCTCGACTGATCCGGCCACAAGAGCTATTCCCGCCTCGGCTCCCCCTACCGACTAGATGTCACCGGACGTCGCGAGCGCGCCCGACCTCCTCAGACTCCTCTCGCTCCCGATATTCGCGTGGGTCGCCTACCGCGACGTCCGAACCCGGCGTGTGGCCTCTCGGACCTGGCTCCCGGTCGCCGCCCTCGCCGTGGTCCTCCTCGCCTGGGACGCCCTCGCCGCGTGGGAGATGGGCGGGTTCGCCTGGCGACTCTTCTCGCTTCAGGTCGCGCTGAGCCTCCTGCTCGTCGTGCCCGCCGCCTACGTCTTCTATCGGCTGGGCGCGTTCGGCGGGGCGGACGCGAAGGCGCTGATGGTGCTCGCGGTGCTCTTCCCGACGTTTCCGGCCTACTCGGTCCTGGGGACCGTCGTCCCCCTCGAGGTCACCCCCATCGGCGTCTTCTCGCTCACGATCCTCACGAACGCGGTGCTCGTCGGCGCGGCCTACCCGCTCGTGCTCTTCGCGCGGAACGCGCTCTCCGGTCACCGGACGCCGGTCGCGTTCGTCGCCACGCCGGTCCCGTGGACCGAGATCGAGGAGACCCACGGCCGGATCGTCGAGTCGCGCGAGGGCTTCGACCGGTCGGGCCTCGACCTCGACGCGCTCCGGATCTACCTCCGGTGGCGAGGTGTGACGGTGGCTGACCTGCGCGAGGACACCGCCACCTACCGAAACCCGGCCTCACTCCCGGCGACGCCCAACCCGGTCGGCGACGGCGCGGTCGTCACCGACGGCGGCTCCTCGGGCGATCCCTGGGGTGCCGAGGCGTTCCTGATCGACGTCGGACCGGTCTACGGGACGACCCCGGCGGACCTCCGCGAGGGGCTCGACCTGCTCGCCGAACGCGAGGCGGTCTGGGTCTCGCCGGGCATCCCGTTTCTCGTCCCGATCTCCCTCGGACTGCTCGTCTCGCTCGTCTACGGCGACCTGCTGTTCTCGGTCCTCGCCGCGCTCGGTCTGGCGTGAGCCGCGGAGCCGTTCCCTCGCGACAAAACGCCTATGGCGTATCCACGTCCATCCCCGCCTATGCTTCCCGCACGACACGTCGCCGGTTTCGTCGCGTTCGTCCTCGCGGCGGTGCTGCTCGCGACGGGACTGGACGCCGTGGTCCGGCCCGCGCTCGGCCTCCCACCGCTCTACGGCACCGCGATCACCGCGGGCGTCGGCGCGCCGGTCGTGGGCGCGGTCTGGGTGCTCTTCGGCGACGTGAGTACGGAGCGGTACTTCGAACGGGGCCGGGAGACCGTCGTCGCCGATTTCGCGCTCGCGGCACTCGTCGGCTTCCTCACCGCGGCGCTCCTCGTGACCGTCCTGATCGCGCTCGGTCTGGCCGACGCGGCGGCGGAACCGGGCGAGGCGTTCGTCGAGAGCGGCCCACGAGTGGTCTCGACCGCGGTCGGTCTCGGTGGGGGGATCTACGCGTTCTATCGGCGGACCGACTGACTCGGTTTTTATAACACTCAGTGTGTAAACAGCTATACACCCTCGTTCCCGACACACCCGATATGCCGGTAGACGATGCGATCCGCTTTCTCGCGTCCTCTCCGAACCGCGTCGCGCTGCTCGCTGCGCTCGCCGAGGAACCCGACTCGCCAGCGGCGCTCGCCGACCGGTGTTCGATCGCCAGATCGTCGCTCCACCGCAACCTCTCCGCGCTCCGTGAGCGCGGCTGGGCGCGCAAGTCCGACGGTCGGTACTGCTCGACGGCCGCCGGGGAGATCGTCCTCGACGCCTATCGCGACCTGGAGGAGACGGTCTCACAGGCGGCGGCCGCCGCCCCCTTCCTCGACGCGCTCGACGCCGGTGGCTTCTCGTTCACCCCGGACGAACTCGCGACGGTGACGATCACGCGCGCGACCGAGGGCGACCCGTACGCACCGGTCCACCGCTATCCCGAACGGGTTTGGGCGCTCGAACCGACCGAGTTCCGCGGGTTCACACCGGTCGTCAACCCGGTCTTCAACGAGGTTCACGCGGCGCTCCTCGACGACGGGGTCGAGTCGGAGCTGATCCTCGGTGCCGACGCGCTGTCGGCCTCGCGGACGGCGTACGCCGATCGGTTCGCGGAGGCGATGACGACCGACGTCCTCTCGGTCAGGGTGCTAGAGGAGTCGCCGCCGATCGGGCTCTCGGTGTTCGACGACTACGCGTTCGTCGGCGCCTACGACGACGACCGACTCCTCGCGTGTCTCGACGGCGACTCGTCGAGGTTCGTCGAACGGGCGGCCACGCTCTACGAGGAGTACCGCGAGCGTGCACACCGCGTCGACCCCGACGAGGCGCTCGTACCCTGACGGGGTGTCTCACGGCGTGAGAGCGGTCCCACGGCGTAAGTATAGGAGGTCTCAGGGTCCACCGGAAGACGGGTCGGTACCGTGCCGCTCCAAGCGAGTCGTTCGGAGCGTGGGGCGAATCACCACCACCACACCCACTCCCCGGCGGCCCCGTTTTTCGGCCTGCTCCGGACGGAAAGAGCTATCGGCGTCGCGGGGTTTCCCCCGACATGAGCGACCCGGCGGCCGAGATCGAGTTCGACGACGACGGCCTCGTTCCCGTCGTCACCCAGGACGCCGACTCCGGTGACGTGTTGATGCTCGCCTACGCCGACCGCGAGGCCGTGGCCGCCACCCGCGAGAGCGGCCTCGCCCACTACCACTCCCGGAGCCGGGACGAACTCTGGAAGAAGGGCGGCTCCAGCGGTCACGTCCAGGAGGTACGGGAGATACGCGTCGACTGCGACGCGGACACGTTGCTCTACCTCGTCTCACAGGAGGGCGGGGCGTGTCACACCGGCTACGACACCTGCTTCCACCGGACGATCGACGGCGAGGTCGTCGGCGAGCGGGTGTTCGACCCCGATACCGTCTACGAATGAGCGACGACCCCCTCGACCGACTCCGGGAGGCACGGGCCGATCTGGAGGCGGCCGAGTCGGCGATCGAAGGGATCGGCGAGGACCGACTCGACTCGCTCGACGAGACGAGAGAGCGACTCGTACGCCTGTTCAGCCGGCGCGAAGATGAGGCGGTCGGCACCGGCCGGGAAGCGTTCGCGGCCTTCGCCTCGTTCAAACTCGAACTCGCGTCGATCGTCGACTCGCTCGACGACGACCTCCCGGAACGCGAGGCGATCGAGCGCGCGGCGAGCGTCTTCGAGAAGAGCCGGCTCACCGAGGGCGACTTCGCGAGCGCCCGCGAGGAACTCGAACCGGTGGACGTGAGGCTCTCGGTGCTCGACGAGCGCGAGGCGGCTCGAAACGCCCTCAGAGACGCCCGGCGGGCCGCGGCCGCCCGGATCGAGGAACTGGACGAGCGGATCGACCGTCTCGAACGGCTCGTACCCCTCGATCCCGACGACCTCGACGCACCGATCGAGGAGATACGGGGACCGATCGAGTCATACGACGACGAGGTCTCGGCGGCGTTCTCCGCGTTCCTCGCGGAGACGAGCGCTCGTGAGGTCGTCTCATTTCTCCGAACCACCGAGCAGTACCCGCTCGTCCCCTTCGAGCCGCTCCCGCCGGACCTCGTGGCGTACCTCGAAGAGAGCGACGCGGGCGAGGAGCCGCTTCCCACCCTCCTGGAGTACGCCGAGTTCTCCCCGACGAAGCTCTCGCACTACGTCCCCGATTCCGACGCGTTCAGACGGAGCGTCGCGACCAACCGGACGGCGATCGAGCGCCTCGACTCACGGCCCCTGGAGGTCGGCTGGCCGCCGCCGAGGTCGGCGGAGCTCCGGTGGCGGATCCGCGAGCTCAGACCGGTCGTCGATCGGTTCGGGGACGAGGGGCTGATCGTCCGCCTCCGCCGGATCGCGTCGCTCGCGCGCGAGGAGCGATACGAACGCTCTCGTGCCGCGGCGCTCGCCCGCTCGGGGATCACCGACGAGGAGCGGGCGCTCGTCAGGTCGGGGGAGATCGAGACGGAACTGGCGGCCGCCCGGGAGCGACGGGTGGCGCTCCGCGAGGAACTCGAGTGATCAGACCTCGGCCCGGGCGTTCTCGGCCGCGTCGATCAGGCGGGCCGCGAGCTCCTCGGCGCGTTCCCGCTCGCGCCCCTCCGCGTAGACCCGGACGATCGGTTCGGTCCCGCTCGGGCGGGCGAGCACCCACGCGTCGCCGTAGTCCAGACGGATCCCGTCGATCGTCGTCCGCTCGGCCTCCTCGCGCTCGGTCTCGCGGTCGATCGCCGCGAGCATCGCCTCGCGCTCGCGCTCGGAGGCGTAGGCGAGCTTTCGCCTGACGTTGCGGTAGCCGTCGAACGGCGCGAGCAGGTCGCTCGCCGGTCGCTCGGCCAGCAGTTCGAGGAACCGACCGGCGATGTACGCGCCGTCGCGTGCGAGCGCGTAGGGCGGGAAGTAGATCCCGCCGTTGCCCTCGCCGGCGATCGGAACCGAGCGGCCCTCCGCCTGGAGCTCCCTGATCCGGGTCGTGATGTAGGTCGAGCCGATCGGCGTGAGTTCGAGGTCGACGTCCCGCTCGGCACAGACGTCGACGAGGCGCTGGGAGACGTTCACGGCCGCGACGCTCGCGTCCCCGGGTTCGAGTTCCGCGTTGGCGAGCGCCGCGAGCGCCGCGTCGCCCTCGACGTAGCTGCCCGTCTCGTCGAAGAAGATCGAGCGGTCGCCATCGCCGTCGTGGGCGATCCCGACGTCCGCGTCGCTCGCGCGGACGAGTGCGGCGAGGTCCCCGAGGTTCGACTCGACCGGCTCCGGGTCGCGACCGGGGAAGGTCCCGTCCACGTTCGCGTTCACCGTGACGACCCGACAGCCGAGCCGCCGCAACAGCTCGGGGCTGGTCCCGGAGGCGGCTCCGTGGCCCGTATCGAGTGCCACCGTCAGATCCGCCTCCTCGATCGTATCCCGATCGATCGCGTCGAGCACGCCGTCGACGTAGCGGCGGTTCACGCCCTCGACGTGGCGTTCCGTGCCGGTCTCGTTCCACCCCTTGGTGGGGGTGGCGTCGGCGAGGTAACGCGATTCGATCCCCTCGAGCTGTTCGACGGTCGCCTCGATCCCGTCGTCGGTGATGAGCTTGACGCCGTTGTACTCCGGCGGGTTGTGCGAGGCGGTGATCACCACGACCGGGATGCCCTCCTCCCTCGCGTAGGCCTGTGCGCCCGGTGTCGGGAGCACCCCGAGTCGGTCGACGTCGACCCCGGCCGCTGCGAGGCCGGCGGAGGCGGCGTTCGCGAACATCGGCCCCGTGAGGCGGGTGTCGCGGGCGACGGCGACCCGCTCCCCCTCCCAGACGGCCCCGACGACCCGTGCCATGTCGAGGACGAACGCCGGGGTGAGCTGCTCCCCGGCAACCCCCCGTGTCCCACTCGATCCGAAGAGCTCCATCGACTGTGGGTGTGCACCCTGCGCTCAAAGGGGTTGCGAAGGTCCGCAACGCTTTCGCGTCGGCCCGCCGACCGAACCCCATGAGCACGCTCGCGGAGAAACGCGTCTACGCGGATCGGATCGGGGGGACGACCGTCGCCGTCGCCTGCGGGCTGGGCCTCCTCACCGTCTCGGTCACCGAGGACCGCATCGGCGAGTTCGGCCTCGCTCACCGCTGTACCGCCCTCGACCTCGCCGTCGAATCCGGCCACCTCGCGGTCGCCACCGACGAGGACGTCCTCTTGGGGCCGGACCACGACCCGCTCGGGTTCGGGCCGGCAACCGCGGTCGGGATCACCGACGACCGGGTGACCGCCGCGAGCCCCGAGGGTCGGGTGGGTCGAACCGACGAGCGGGGGGGCTGGGAGGCGGCAGGCTCCGTCGAGTCCGAGGTCCGGGCGATCGACGGCGACCTCGTCGCGACCGGGAGAGGCGTCTACAGACTGGCCGACGAACCCAGCCACGTCGGGCTCTCGGACGTTCACGACGTCGCCGTCAGGGGGGTGCCGCTCGCCGCCGCGGACGACGCGCTCTACGTCCTGGGCAACGGCTGGATGGAGGCCCTCGAGGGTCGGTTCCTCGCGGTCGACGTGGACCGACGGGAGGTGTCGACCGGGCGTGCCTGCGCCGCGACCGACGACGCCGTCTTCGTCCGCGAGGACGGCGAGTGGCTCGATACGGGGATAGCGGCCGAGGGGCTCGTCGACGTGGCCGTCGGCGAGGCGGTCTACGCGATCACGGGCGGGGGCGACCTCCTGGTCGACGCCGGCGACGGCTGGCAGCGGTGGTCGCTCGGCGTTCCGGACGTCCGGGCGCTGGCGGTCCTCTAGCGATCGATCGACGTCGATCGGTACGGTCTCGGCTCTCGAACCCCCGACCACGGACGGTGGTCTCGCCCGTGAGAGGAGCCGATGTCTTCGACACCCCACTCCGGTCGCTCCGAGCCCGTGATCGGTTCCGTGCAGACCACTCGGCGGAGTTACCCGTCGTGGCGTCGTACGAACGCCGTGATAGACCACTCGGTCGCGGACGTGATGACGCAGTCGGTCCGGACGGTCACCGAGGAGGAGACGGCGAGTGCCGTTGCCAGGCTGTTCTCGGGGAGCGGTATCGGCTCGGCGGTCGTCGTCGATCCCGAGACGGAGGATCTCGTCGGAATCGTCACCGAATCCGATATCATGCACCAGGTCGCGGCCGACGCCGACGTGACCTCCGTACCGGTCGGCTCGTTCATGACCACGCCGGTCGTCACCCTCGGCCCCGCGGCGTCTATCTACGCGGCAGCCACCCTGATGGAAGAGCACTCGATCCGACGGCTCCCGATCGTCGATGGGGACGACCTGGTGGGGATCCTGACGACGACGAACCTCACCCACTACCTTCCGCGCCTGCGGAACACCATCCTTCGCACTCGAGAGGAGCCCACCGAGGGGTGAGCCGTCCGAACCGAGCGGGTCGAGCCCACGCCGTTCGGAGTCGAGCCGGATCGTCCTCCGTGATCGCCGGTCGACGCTCGGGAACGGTGAACCGATCGAAACACCGTTTATCTCCCCGGGCGCATCACCCGCCATGATCGTCGCCGGCTCCGTCTCCCAGTCGCTCGCGGCCGCCCTCTCGCTCGAACTCGA
>SKWB01000206.1 GCA_007129135.1 Halococcaceae archaeon
AAAAATGAATATATTAAGTTTCAGCAAGTTTCGGACGAGACTATCATTGAAACCGACCAAGAAACTCGAATCCTCGCACTCGGTGAACCGTGGAAGGAGCCACTTAAACCGTACAACAAGGCTTGGGACCACTACAAAAATGATAAACTGGATTCCAGCCTGACCGAAAACCTCGCTAAGAGCATCGAAGCGGTCGTCCAAGAGATCTGCAAAGAGCAAGAGAATTGGGTAGACCCTGGAGCAGGTCTCGGAGCCTGTTTAAACGAAATGAAGTATAGAGGGTTATTTGAACCGAATCCGTCGATGTACGCGGAGTGGCAGAAGATCTGGGAAGGGCTTCAGATTGGAATGCAGAAACCAGCTGGAGATAAACACAGACACAAGCAGATTGACCAAGACTACGCGATTCTGCTCCTACACCAAACTTCGGCGTTCCTCACGTTTGTTATCAAGCGGTACGAGAAAAAGTACTCGTAATTATAATCTTGATTCTTCAGACCGAGGCCAATGAGAGTAGGGATAGAAGACTCCCGTTGATTTTCCTGATAAAAAGCACCGTCTTTCGGAACACGGATCTTGAGAAGATCCAGATATGTCTGAAACGGCGAATTTGAGCGACAATACGCGTTGTGTATTAAGTAGGCTGCCGCGAACCTAACCTGCGAGTGATAGAACTCTCACCAGTTAATAAGCACCCCTCGTGACCGGCTAATTCAGCGCAGACCGATCGAAACGAACGAAGTCGAATCGCTGAACGCATCCGTGAACGCAGCAGCGAACGGTCTACGATCTCCGGAGTCTCGTTTCACCACGTCCACGAAGAGAACCTACCGCTCCTCGACGTGACGGACGTCGACCGCGATACCCCGAGAGCTCTCTTCCATCTCCCGACCGAACATCTCCGCCCGTCCGACCGCGAACGCGCTCGGGCCCTCCACGACGACCTCCTCACCCACTCTGATCTCGGGATCGGCGTCGAGGATCCCCGGCGCGAGCACCGTCCCACGCGGGACGAAGCCGTCGATCTCGACCCGTTTCACGGCCACCTCGCTCTCGACCCACCGCCGCGCCCCGGCGAGCGTGAGCGAGAGCGTCCCGTACTGCGGGACCATCGCCGCGAGCTGTTCGCCGTCCCCGTCGTGCGCCCGGAGCTTCGGGTACCGGCTCTCGACCGAGAGGTCGGGAAAGAGCCCCTCGCCCGCACCCTCGCCGAACTGGACGTCCGCGAGCGCCTTGACGGTGCTGTGCTGGCGCTCTCGCTTCCGGTACTGCTCCTCGCCCGAGAGCGCGACGCTCAGGTTCGTCAGTGACTCGTCGGTCGTCGGGTGATCGGCGACGGTGAACTCCGGCTCGATCCCGAGCGCCTCCGTCGCGCGTTCGACGACCTCCCGGTAGCCCTCCGCCGGGACGTGGGCGATCACCCGTGGGTACTCGTTGCGCGAGAGGTATCGCTCCAGGACCTCGGCGACGAAGCCGATCTCGTCTTCGGACCACCGGCCAGTGACTGCAGCGTCGTAGTGCTGGGCGGGGTAGGTACACTCGAGTTCCTGCGGGACGACCCCGATCGGCGAGGTCATCGAGACGATGTGTCCCCGATACCGGATCGCGTCGTGGAACTGGCCGTGGCTCTGGGAGTCGCTGTAGGGTTTCGTCGCCGAGCACGGGACCAAGACGAGCGGGGCGTCGAACCGGCTCCGGTACCGGGTGGTCACCCGGTCTGCGAAACGCTGGATCTCCACCCTGCGAAGCGCGTCCTCGGTCGTCGCGAGCAGCCTGGAGCGGCGGTAGATCGGCGTCCGCTCCTCGAGGTAACCCCACTGGGTGTCGAGCGTTCGGAAGGCCGCCGTCCCCCACGTGCTGTGGCGGACCTGCCCCTCGACGTAGTCTCTCAGGGAACCATCGCGGATCCGCGTCCGGACCCGTGCGAGTTCGGCCCGGAGGGCGTTCTCGTTGTGCTCGGCGCAGTGTTCGCGGGTGAACTCCGAGATCGGCCGGGCGCAGGCCGGACACGGACAGAGGAGCTCTTCGAGATCCGAGAGGAACCGTGCCCCGTCGGTCGAGAGGTACATCCCCTCGGTGCCGCGGACCGCCGCTCGGGCGGTGTCGACCAGGTCGACCCCCGCGTAGGCCAGCAGTGCGGCGTTCGCGGGGGTCGCCACCCCGGAGAGCACGAGTGCGGTGTCGGCCGGAATCGCCTCACGGACCTCCACGACGGCCTCGACGAACGCGCTCGCGTGGCCGACGACACCCTGGGCCGTCGAGAGCGCGTAGACGTCCGCGCCGTGGTCCCGAACGGTGCCGGGCGAGACGACCGCCCCGCTCGCGTACTCGGTTTCGGGGTACTCGACGGCGAACGCCTCCTCGACCTCGGGGTCGGTCCCCGGGGGGAACCCCCGGTGGGGGAGCATCGTGACGTGCGCGTCGCTGCCCTCCGGCTGCTCGCGCTCGGCGCGCCAGAGGCTCCCCGCGTCCCGCAGGACGCTATCCGCGAGCGCCGGGGTAGGGAGCGACTCGGCCAGGCGTAGCTCGCCCAGCCGGGCCGCGCCGTCGCGCTCGTGGACCTCGAAGAACTCGGTCATTGCCCCCTCTCGGCCCCTGTCGCGGAACTATCCGTCGGTTCCGCCCGAACGCACTCGACCCGTTCGGGGAGCCGCGAGCGCGCCGAGGCCGGCCAGCCGTCGTGGACCACTCGCATCTCCGTCTCGGGGTGGGCGGCGGCCAGCGCCACCACCCCCTCCGCGGCGGCCTCGTACGCGGAGGCGTCGAGACGGGTGGGAAGCTCCGCGTTGCAGGGGTAGGTCTCCGCGAGGTCCGGGGGGACGGGACCGAGCGGCGGGTGCAGGCCCCAGACCTCGTCCACTCCCTCGGTTCTCGTCGGCACCTCCTCCGCGACCAGCAGCAGCCGATCCGGGAGCGAGAGCCGCGAGAGCCGGGCGTGGTGTCTCCTCACTTCGGGTCGGCGGGCGCTCTCCCCGGAGACGTAAAAGAAGGCGTCCTTCGAGGCCGGGTCGCTCGCTTCGAGCCACTCCGCGTGCTCCAACAGTGCCCGATAGCCGTCGAGCATCGTCGGGTGCGCCCGGGCACGCGTCTCGACGAGTTCGAGCAGGCTCCCGGACCGGATCGCCGCCTTGATCCGCCGGATCTCGGCGAACGAGACGTGGAGGTTGTGTTCGGCGAGCAGCCGTTCGCGGTCGCGGTTCGACCGCTCGCGCAGCGATCGCGGGGTGTGTTCGGAGCAGACCGGGCAGGCACAGGGGAACTCCTCCAGCTCCTCTACGTGGCGAGTGCCCCGAACCGTGAGGTACCGGTCGTCGCGGGCGTAGAGGGCGTAGGCCGCCGAGTCGAAGAGGTCACAGCCGCAGGCGACCGCGAGCGCGAACAGCATCGGGTGGCCCGCGCCGAAGAGGTGGACCGGGGCGTCCGCGCCGAGGCCGCGTTTCGCGCCGGCGACGACCTCGACCACGTCGTCGAACCGGTAGGCGTTCATCAGCGGCACGACCGCGCCGACCGGGAAGACGTCGAGGTCGGTGCCGTAGGCGTGGCGGGCGGCCTCGGTTCGCAGATCGGGCTGCGTCGAGCCCTGGATCGGTGCGGAGAGGAGCATCTCGCCCGCGTCGAACCCCTCGGCGCGCTCCAGACGCTCCTGGGTGGTCCGAAGCTCCTCTTCGGCCCGCTCGCGGTCGACGTCCGGCGGCGTCGGGATGTCGACCGGAGTCCCGATGTCCGAGCCGATCTCGCGCTGGAAGGCGAGGATCTCCTCCGAGGTGACGTCGATCTCGCCGTACTCGGCGAGCTGAAACGAGCCCGAGTCGGTCATGATCGCGCCCGGGAAGTCGAGCAGGTCGTGGAGGCCCCGCTCCCTGACCTCCTCCCGCAGGTCGTCGCTCCCGTGGAGGATGTAGGAGTTCGTGATGAGGATCTCCGCGCCGAACTCGTCGGCGAGCCGACGGGGGGAGACCGTCTGGAGGTGGGGGTTCACCACCGGGAGGAGCGCGGGCGTTTCGACGGTGCGTCCCGCCCGGGGGACCGAGAGCGTACCGAGGCGACCCGCGGCGTCCTGCCCGCGGATCTCGAAGATATCGCGTACCATCTACGGCCCCCTGTGGGCGTGTCGCCCCACACCCGTTCGGGGACGGGCCACCCCGTACCGCTCGTCGCCCGGATCTCCCGCCGCCGAATCCGTTCTGAAGCCGTCCATATCGCTTCCACTCCCCGG
The DNA here is from genome assembly GCA_007129135.1 of Halococcaceae archaeon. Classification (GTDB taxonomy): domain Archaea; phylum Halobacteriota; class Halobacteria; order Halobacteriales; family Halalkalicoccaceae; genus Natronorarus. The sequence continues at coordinate 4,217 of SKWB01000206.1, forward strand.
TGACGGGAAAGCGTCCCGTTCCGCGAGCGTCCGCCTCGGCCCTCGCGTGTCGATACGGTTACCGCCACCGCCGCAGAACCGACCCGTATGGACGTCGAACCGTGGAAACTCATGCTCGGACTGGCCGGCTTCCTCGTCGTGTTCGCGGTCGCCGTGTCGGTGCTCGATACGTCGGCGTCCGCCACGCTGGTCCTCGTTACCCTGCTCGCGCTGTCGGTGTTCCTCGGATATCGGCTCGGGAAACGGCTCACCGCCACCACGGAGAACTGACCGGCGACCCACCACCCGACCGCGAGGGCGAACAGAACTAGACCACCGACCGTCCACCACCCGTTACCGGACGTCTTCGAGGTCGACCACGGTATCGAGGGCGACGCTGATCCACGTCACCAGCCGTTCCTCGTCGTCACAGGCTCGGGGGTAGATCGTACACCGATCGGGGGCGTCCCCGTAGCGCACGACGACCGTTCGGAGGGCGCTCGCGGGGTGGTCCGACGTCGGCTCCGGGTCGCTCCGTGGCCGAGGGTGACCGGGATCGGATGGGGGAGAGCGTATCGCCATGCTCGGTCGACCCTCGATCCTCACGGATCATAACCTCTGCTAAGTGACGTGTATAGCGCTCGGGAGCCCTCACGATCCGACCCGGGCTCACCGACCGAACGCCTCGTAGTACGAGAGCGCGAGCACGGTCCTCCCGTCCCCGACCTCGCCGGCGGCGACCGCCTCCCGGAGGTCGGTGAGCGGCGTGGTCCGCACGCGGATGCTCTCGTTGAAGTCGAGTCGCTGCTCGCTCTCCGGGCGACAGCCCCGGGCGACGAAGAAGTGCATCACCGAGTCCGCGATGCCGTTGGCCGGTTCGACGGTGAGCAACGGCTCGACGGAGTCGGCCTCGTGGCCGGTCTCCTCGGCCAGTTCGCGGGCCGCTGCATCGCTCAGGTCCGCGTCCTCCGGTTCGACGCCGCCGACCGGGAGGCCGAAGCTCACCCGCGAGACGGCCTGTCGCCACTCCTCGATGCAGACCACCTCGCTGTCGGGCGTCAACGGCAGGATGCAGACGCTCTCCGGTTCGGAGAGGTAGTCGAAGTCCGTCTCGGTGCCGTCGGGCAGCCGCACGTCCTCGGTGACGACGTCGAAGCCGGGGCAGGTGTAGGAGATCCGTCGGTCGAGCGTCTCCCAGGCGAGTGGGCGCGCTTCGTCCATACGTCGACTGGAGGGGCCAGCGGCGAAAGCGCACCGGTCCGCGTCCGGTTCAGCGCTCGAAGTAGCGGTCGTGGTGGGCCGCACAGCCCGGATTGAACGCCGCCTCGCAGGTCGGACAGCGGGAGGGGGAGTCGAGATACTCCCGGATCGTGAGTTCGACCCCGCAGACGCCACAGAGCACCGCCTTTCGGTCCCGTTCGTCGCTCCCCCAGCGCTCGGCCTCGTGGTCCGCGCTCGCCTCGTGGCAGGCGTGGCAGGGGTAGTACGTGAGACAGCAGGGAAACCGGATGGCGATCACGTCCCGGTCGGTGCGGTAGTGCGCACAGCGGGTCTCGGGACCGACCGCGACCCCCTCGACCGGATGGCCGTGGACGTTCACGGTCCGGGGTTCGGGGGAGCGAACCAAAGGTCAATCGGAGGGGAGACGAACTGGTGTGGCTCGTGAGCCGACGACCTCGACCAGCCGATCGGCCGCACGCCGCGCGCCGGGGAGGTTCCGGGCGAACGCGCCGACCGCACCCTCCGCGAACGCGCCGGTCGCGAACACCGGCGAGCGCTCGCCGTCCCGCCCGCGCCACGAGAGCGTCTCGTCACAGAGGTGAGGCATCCCCCGGTAGCCGGTGGCGAGGTCCATCGACTCGGCGACGGACCGGAGGAACGGCTGCGCGTAGACGTCCGCGAAGCCGGTCGCGAGCACGACGGAGTCGGCCTCTCTCACCCGCCCGTCCGAGAGGCGAAGCGTGAGGCCCGCTCCGGCGTACGCGCTCTCGACCTCGCCCCGCCTGACCTCCAGGCGGCCGTCGCTCGCCGCCTCCCGCAGGCGCTCCGTCAGGTAGCGAGGGACGGTCGAGTCGTGTCTGGCCGCCCGAATCCCGTCGTAGCGTGCACGCGAGGCAGGCGGCAGGTGGTGGAGCCGGTCCTCTATGTACGACCAGTTGAGCCAGTAGGGTTCGCACTCGGTCGTCTCGGTCTCGATCCGATGCCGGGAGAGCAGCGTCACCTCCCGCCCCTTTTCCGCGAGCGTGAGGGCGAGTGAGACGGCGCTGATGCCACCACCGACCACCACGGTCTCGTCCCCGACCCTCCGCTCCTCGAAGCCGTCCTCCCAGACGTGCCACACCGGGGCGTCGGTTCCGAGATCCGCCCACTCCGGGATCGCGTACCGACCGCCGTAGCCGACCGCGAGCAGGCAGCGTCGGGCGTCGATCGGTCCCTCACTCGTCTGGATACGGAGACCCTCGTCCCGCCGACGGACGCCCTCCGCCCGCGCGGGGATGACCGACGAGTCGAGGTCGAGGCGGTCGATCAGGTGCGTAGCGTGGTCGAGAAAGAGCGAGAGCGACGGCCGTCGCGGGTAGTTCCTCGTCGGCAGGAGCTCGTCCTCCCTGTCGTGCGTTCTGGCGTACCCTTCCAGGCCGAACGGCTCGGTCCCGACGTGCTGGACGTACGTCGACCGCAGGCTCGCCATCCCACAGCGACGGGCCTTCTCCGCGAACGAGGCGAGGAGCTCCCCGTTCGGTTCGAGGACTACCACCTCGTCGTGCGAGAGACGGGTCTCGGTGAGCAGACGGGCCGCGACGTGCGTCCCGTGAACCCCACCGCCGACGATCGCGA
>SKWB01000021.1 GCA_007129135.1 Halococcaceae archaeon
ACGAGGTCTCGAAGGGCGACGTGCTCGCGACGGCACGCGTCGGCGCGGTCCAGGCGGTGAAACACACCTGGGAGGCGATCCCGATGTGTCACGCGATCCCGGTGACGAACGTCGACACCGCGTTCGACCTGCGAGACGACCGGGTCGTGCTCAGGGTGGGCGTCGAGACGACCGGGAAGACCGGTTGCGAGATGGAAGCACTCGAAGGCGTCACCACCGGACTGAACGTCGTCTGGGACATGGTGAAAGCCGTCGAGAAGGACGAGGAGGGGGAGTACCCCGAGACGCGGATCGAGAACGTGCGGGTGGTTCAGAAGCGGAAGGAGCCGACGACGGATCGAGAACGGACTCCGGAGTGACGAGGAGTCGCAGCCCCCTCCGAGAGCCGTAGTGCCCACAGGACACCGTTTTGATCGCCTCTAGAGGGGACTCCCCGTCGAGAGCTCGACGCGTAGCGTTGTCGGTCGTACTGGCGGCTGCTTCGGGATGTGGGGGTCTGTCGTCCGGATCACACTACTTCGGAGGATCCACGCGCCACGATCACCATCCACGGATCGACAGTGTCACTGGAAACGGGCTGTTGGCCTTCGTGGTCGCGTGGCTGGGTCTACTGGGCGGTCGATCTCCCCGACGAGCTGCTCGCGGGGTGAGGGGACCACACATAAAGGATCGAAGCAGTTCGTGGGAACACCGATCCGGATCCCCCTCCAACCGTCACCGATGACGACCGATCGAGCGGACACCGATTCGCTCCCGTCCCCGCCGGGACCGACCGGGTTGCCGTTGCTCGGGACGACGGTCTCGCTCGTGCGTGACCCGTTCGGATTCCTCGAAGAGGTCGGCTCGTATGGGGACGTGGTCCAGTATCGAACCGTCCTCGGGGATTTCACCGCCCTCCTGCATCCGGACCACGTCGAACGGGTGCTCCTACGGCAACCGGACCGGTTCCAGCAGGTCGGTATCACCGACTTCGACGTGGGAATCGATCCCGAGGGACTGGTCGACGTTCGCGGCGAGCAGTGGCACCGCCAACGGACGGTGATGCAGCCGGCGTTCACGATGGAGCGGATTCGGTCGTACGCCGACGCGACGGTCGAGGAGACGGCCGATACGATCGCGGAGTGGACCGACGGCGAGACGATCACGCTGGAGGAGGCGTTCTCGGAACTGACGCTCCGGATCCTGACGCGGTCGTTGTTCGACCTCGAGGTCGAATCCGACGACGCGGACCTGATCGCCCGGACGGCACGGGTGCTGAACGAACAGCTCGCCGTCGGTAACCCGTCGGTGTTCCTGCCGTCGTGGCTTCCAACCCCGTCGAACCGGCGGTTCGAGCGGACCTACGGCGAGTTCGTCGACCGCGTCGACGCAATGATCGCCAACCGGCGAGCCAGCGACGACGCCGGCGACGACCTGCTGTCGATCCTCCTGCAGGCCCAGACGGACGAGGGGGCGACGCTCACCGAGAGGGAACTGCGAGACAACATGCTCACGTTCCTGTTCGCGGGCCACGAGACGACCTCGCTCGGGCTGACCTACGCGCTGTTCCTGCTCGCACGGCACGAGGAGGAGCTCGAACGCCTCCGGGCCGAACACCGGGAGGTGATCGGTGACGACGACCCGGCCTTCGAACACGTTCCCCGGCTGATACGGACCGAACGGGTCATCGACGAGGCGCTTCGGCTGTATCCGCCCGTTCCGGTCCTGTTCCGGGAGCCGACGGAGACGGTGGCCTTCGACGGCTTTCGAGTGGCTCCCGACTCGACCGTAACCCTCCCACAGTTCACCATCCACCGGGACGAGCGCTTCTGGGACGACCCGCTGGCCTTCGATCCCGACCGATGGCGGGGAGAGCGTTCGGAGGGCCGGCCCGAGTACGCGTACTTCCCGTTCGGTGGCGGGCCCCGCCACTGCATCGGGATGCGGTTCGCACGGCTCGAGTTACATCTCGTCCTCGCCGTGGTGTGTCGCCGGTTCGACTTCGAGGCGGTGGGTGACCCCGACCTCGAGTTCGACCCCGGGGTGACGCTTCGGCCGTCCGAGCCCCTGCGGGTCCGGATCCGGGCCCGGTAGCTACTCGAGGGCGACGGCCGCGTCGACGAGGTTCCGGACCGCGGTGCGGATCAATGTCGACGCCGTGCTCTCCGAACAGCCGAGTTCCCCGGCGACCTCCGCGAGCGAGGCGTCTCTCGGCACGGTGAAGTATCCCAGTTCGGCGGCCACCTCCAGGGACGCGAACTGGCGGGCGGTGAGCCGTCCGACCATCGGCTCCGTGCGTCGTCGATGCTCGCTGAAGCGTTCGATTTCGACGTCGAACCGCGGCGGAACGTCGGACAGAAAGCCCTGTAGAGCGCCCTCGCTTCCCAGGATCGTCATCGAGAAGAGCCTCTCGCCCGTGTACACCATCGGCGGGATGACGACGACGTCGGAGCTATCGAACAGCTCGACGAACGACCCGGCGATCTCACCCAGGTCGGCCTCGACGCACCCGTAGAAGGTATCCCCGTCGATAGGTGTGGTCTCGAAACGGGTGATCGACTCGATATCCGTCGCTGCCTCCTCGACCACCGTCCGATCCCCCACGATCACGGAGACGAACAGGACCGTCTCGCTGGGCTCGTCGAACTCCCAGGAGAGGACCTCCTCGCGATGGATCGCCCCTGCAATCCGCTCGCTGACCGGCAGGTCCGTGCTTTCGGGGATGCGGACGGTGAGGTCGACCGATTTCATCGAACCGTCGTCAGTTCGTCGCTCTCTCGGATTGTTCTGTCGGACTGTCCACGACGGACGATTCGCTCCCACCGGACCGGTTCGCCCGCCCCGCCGTCGGGGCGCTGGGGGACGGAATAACCACTGGCACGTCACGTCGCGGGTGAACGGTTCCTCTCTCGCGAGACACCGATCGCCGTCGGAACGTCTTCAACGGGTTCCGCCGACGGCTACTATACCGACGCGAGATCCAGATCCGCCGCCTTCGCTCGCGAGCGCTCGACGATGGAGGGTCGTGCCTCGAACTCCACGAGGACGTGATCGTCCTCGTAGCTCACCTCGGAGACGTGCGCGCGGTCGTGGAGCCAGGAGACGACGCTCATCGTCTCGTCGGCCATCGGGAGGAGGAGCCGTTCGTGTTCGAGCGGGGGCAGCGCGCGGTCGATCCGGTCGGTCAGATCCCCGATCCCGACGCCCTCCTGGGCGCTGATCGCGACCGGTGCGGGCGCGAGCGCGGAGAGCGCCTCCCGTTTCTCCGCCAACTCGGCCTCGCTCACGAGGTCGGTCTTGTTCAACACGGTGACGATCGGGGCCTCGTTTCGCTCGTAGAGCGTGTCGTGACAGGTGACGAGCTTCTCCCTGATCTCCTCGACCGGTTCCGAGACGTCGACGACGAGCAGCACGAGGTCCGCCCGGTAGACCTCGGAGAGCGTCGAGCGGAACGACTCTACCAGCCAGTGAGGGAGGTCGCTCACGAAGCCGACGGTGTCGGTCACGAGGACGTCCCGGTCCATCTCGGCCTTTCGCGTGGTCGTCCCGAGTGTCGTGAACAGGCGGTCTTCGGACTCGGCCGTCGGATCGAGGTCGGGGTGGAGGTCGTCGTTCTCCCCGACCGAGAGGTCGGCCGCGAGCCGTCGCAAGAGCGTGGACTTCCCGGCGTTCGTGTAGCCCGCGAGCGCGACGAGGTCGAAGCCGGACTCGCGGCGCTGCTCTCTCCGGTGTTCGTCGTCCTCCGCGATCCGTTCGAGTTCGGCGCTGATCCGGCTGATCCGGTCCTTGATGTCGCGTTCTCGCGACTCGTCGTACTCACCGAGTCCCATGAAGCCGGGGCGCTCGTCGCGTTTCGCGAGGCTCACCTTCGCGTCGACCCGGGGGAGTTCGTAGCGGAGTTCGGCGAGTTCGACCTGCAGCTGTGCCTTCCTCGTGTGGGCTCGCTGGCCGAATATCTCCAGGATGAGCGTGAAGCGATCGAGCACCTCACAGCCCTCGGGCATCTCGCTCCCGATGTTGAACACCTGATACGGCCCGAGGCGGTCGTCGAAGACCACCGTCTCCGCCCCCGTCTCGGCGACGAGCGCCGCCAGTTCGGCGACCTTCCCCTCGCCGAGGCAGTAGGCGGGGTCCTCGGATCGAACCTGTGTGCACTCCCCGACGACCTCGTAGCCGGCGGCGCGTGCCAGCTCTCGGATCTCGCCGGTCTCTATCGGCTCGCTGTCCGTGCGTTTCGCGATGACCGTTCTCATAGGTACAGTGATCTCGCTGCGTAGGCGGTGTGGTGGGCGGCCTCGACCACACGACGGTGTGCGATCGTCTCGACGTACGTGAACTCGGTTCCGAGCAGCGACTCGACCGTTATCGCGGGCTCCTCGTAGAACTCGCCGCGTTCCGCGACGACGGGTCCCCCCGGGGCTCGAGGGAGGTCGTTCACCGCGGCCGAGACGAGCCCCGTCGTCGCATGGAGCGTCGGCTCCTCTCGGCTCGTCGCGAGGCCCACCCCGTCCACGGAGTGGAGCCGGGTGGAGTCGATCCGTGCGGCGACCGCCGCCCCGACCATCAGGTACTCGCCGGCCTCCTCGTGGCGACCGCTGATATCGACGCCGACGACATCAGCCTCGCCGGCCCTTCACCCCGGTTCGACAACGCCGCGTCACGGTCGCGCTACGCTCCTCGGGGAGAAAAAACCCGCGGCAGCCGAAACGATCATGTATCTGTTCTCTGTACCGTCACCAATGCTCGAAGCGGTCGATCTCTCCCGGCTGGGTCTCGAGTTCGGCGGGGGCAGCGTCGCGGGTGCGGTCGCCGGCTTCGCGGCGAAGAAGGCCGCGAAGCTGCTCGCGGTCGTCGTCGTCGCTCAGCTGGCGCTCTTCCGGTTCCTCGAGACCCGCGAGGTCATCGCCGTCGACTGGGCCGCGCTCTCGGAGGGCGTCTCCGCGGCGCTCGCCGCGGGCGACGGCGGGACGCCCGGCTGGGTGAGTACGCTCCTCTCGACGCTCTCGGTCTCGGCTGGCTTCACCACGGGCTTCCTGATCGGTTTTCACCGCGGCTAACGGGTGCTGATCTCGTCTTCGTCCCGTATCACTCGCGTCTCTGCCTCGCCGGCCGTGTGCTCGTTCACGAGGTCGTAGAAGTCGTTCTGGAGGCCCGCGGGAAAGGTGAGCACGCCGACCCACGAGCCGTCGTTCTGCCACTCCTCGCGCTCTAGGTCCCCGAAACCCCTGATCCGCGCCTGGGCGCTCCCGGCGTGTTCGGCGGGCACCTGCACCGCCATCGTCACCTCGTCGAACCGGATCGGGATCACGGGTCGTAGCGCGTCGAGCGCCTCGTCGACCTGCGTCTCCACCGGCTCCATCGGATCGACCCGGAAGCCGGCCTGTTCGAGCGCCGACTCGATTCTGTCGGGCGGGTGCGGCGCGTTGTCCATCTGCGGGTTCACCGCGTTGCGCGCGATCCGGGTGATCAGCTGTCGCCGCTTCTGCTCTTGCATCTCCCGACGCTGGTCGGCCGTGATCTGGATCTCGCCCCGCTTGACGACCTCCGGGATGATCGTCATCGGATCGGTCGTCTCGAAGACGTCCTCCAGATCGTTCTCGGCCGGGCGGTCCCCGCGCGAGGCGTCGGAGAAGACGTCTTCGGCGGCGATCACCTCCTCCAGCTCGCCCTCGAACTCCTCGCGCTTGATCGCCAGCGCGGCGTCCGGGTCGATCAACACTTCGAATCGCGCCCCGTGTGATTCGAGTCGCGCCGTCACGGCCTCGTCGAGCGAGATCATACCCCGAACTTCCGCTCGCGCGGTAAAAGAGCTTTCCCGCGGCTACTCGTCCTCGTCGGTCGGGACGTCGAGTTCGGCGATGTACTCCTCGATCTCCTCGTCGGTGAGCTTGATGAACTGCTCGGACTCGGCGTCGATCGTCGCGACGCCGACCCCGCTCGCGTCCAGCTCCTCCTCGTTGGCCGTCGAGAGCGCCGACAGCGCGAGGTCGATCCCGCCGTCTAAGTCCATCGTCTCGTCGTAGTGTTCCTCGAGGTACTCCTCGATCTCGCCCCTGTTCTCGCCGACCGCGAGCGCCTTCCACTCCATCGGCGTGCCCGAGGGGTCGGTCTCGTAGAGTCGGGGCGTGCCGTCGTTGTCCACGCCGCCGATGATCAGCGCGACGCCGAACGGCCGGGCGCCGCCGATCTGGGTGTACTGCTGGATGTGGTCGGTGACGTCCTTCGTGAGCGTCTCGACGCCGATCGCCTCGCCGTAGCGCAGCCGGTTGATCTGTGCGTTCCGGCGGGCGAAGTCGACGAGCTGGCGGGCGTCGGCGACGTGACCGGCGCTCGCGACGCCGAGGTGCTCGTCGATCTTGTGGATCTTCTCGACGCTCGTGCGCTCCATCAGCTGCGAGCGGATCCGCTTGTCGACGGCGAGGACGACGCCGCCCTCGGTCCTGATTCCGATGCTCGCGGTCCCGCGTTTGACCGCCTCTCGCGCGTACTCGACCTGGTAGAGGCGTCCGTCCGGCGAGAAGATCGTGATCCCCCGGTCGTACGCCTGCTGTTGGGCTTGTCCCTGCATAGTTTAGTCCCTGAAATCGAGGTCGGTCGCCCCCACGAACGTGCCGTCGACCCGCACGTCAATCAGATCGCCCCGTGCGACGGCAGGCCGCTCCTCGCCCGCGAACGCGACCGTTGTCTCACCCGATTCTTCCGGTCGGCCGCGTATATACTTTTCTTCACAGCCTCGCACCGTCCCGCTGATCCCGCGCACCCACAGACCCACCGGAGCGTCCCCGATCGTCGAGGTACAGGCGAGCGCGGCGCGCGTCTCACCCTCCCGACCCCTCCGGCTCCTGACCACGGCCTCACCCTCGCCGGCGTCGAACCGGAAGTG
>SKWB01000028.1 GCA_007129135.1 Halococcaceae archaeon
CGATCCCCTCCCACTCGTCGCCGTCGAGGACGACCTCGCGGGTGTGGATCAGCGAGCCGTCGGCGAGCACGACCTTCAGCTCCTCGGTGTAGGCGTCGCTGATGCCGTAGCGGACCGAGTGTGCGCCCGTCGAGTTGTTGCCGAGGCCGCCGCCGATCGTCGCGCGGTTCGAGGAGGCCGGGTCGGGCGCGAACTTCAGCCCCCACTCGCTCACGTACTCCTCGAAGTGGTCCTGGACGATCCCGGGCTGGACGATCGCCCGCCGCTCCTCCGGGCGGACCTCGACGACGCCGTCCATGTAGGTCGTCATCTCGAGGACGACACAGCCGGGGCCGACCGCCTGGCCCCCGAGCGACGAGCCGGCACCGCGGGCGATGATCGGCACGCCGTGGTCGGCGGCGATCCGGACCGCCGCCTGCACGTCGGATACGTCCTTCGGGTGGACGACCCCCGCCGGCCGGGCCTGGTAGATGCTGCCGTCAGTCGCGTAGAGCACCTGCGCGTACTCGTCGAACCGGACCTCGCCTTTCACCGCCCGGCGCAGATCCGCCGCGAGGTCGACGTACTCGGAGACGTCCGGGTGCTCGTGGCCGAGTTCGTCGTTCAGCGTCGCGAACTCCGCCATCCCCTCGGAGGGCTTCTCGATCACCGACGACCGTGCGGTTTCGCTCGTGACGGCCGGCCTCTCTCCCTCTCGTTCCGGTTTTTCGACGGCCATTACTGATCGTCGGGGATCGACCGTTATAATACCTGTGCACGGGCCTACCAACCACCACCCGTCCGGGGTGACCTCCGGGCGACGACCACACGCTTAAGTCGGAGGCCTCGGTCGGTGCTGTATGGAGTTCATCCATGCGAACCTCAACGTCTCGGACGTCGAGGCGTCGGTCGAGTACTACACCGAACAGTTCGGCTTCGAGGAGACCTGGGGCTTCGAGGCGGACGGGACCGTCCACCGCTACGTCGCCGACGAGAACGGCGTCGAGCTACAGCTCTCGGAGACGGAGGGCGTGAGCGAGTACGACCACGGCGACGCCTTCGGCCACCTCGCGTTCAAAGTGGAGGACGTCGACGAGGCGTTCGACCGGATCGAGAACCACGGCGTCGAGAAGGAACCGGGCGACCAGCCCGAGGCGGGTGCCCGAACCGCGTTCATCCACGACCCGGACGGCCACACGCTCGAACTGGTCCAGCCGCTCGACTGAGAGAGGTCGAGAACCGGGGCCGTCTCAGAGGATGTCGGCGGCCTTCGCGCGCGCGACGATCTCTTGGGCCATCTTGTTGGTCGCCTCGTCGACCATCTGCCCGTCGACGCTGACCGCACCCTTCCCCTCCGCCATCGCCTCGGCGTACGCATCGACGATCCGGTCGGCGCGTTCTGCGACCTCCGGGTCGGGGGCGAAGATCTCGTTGCCGATCTCGATCTGGCTGGGGTGGATCGCCCACTTGCCGTCACAGCCGACCATTCGCGCGTTCGCACACGACTCGCGGAAGCCCTGCTCGTCGGAGATATCGGCGTACGGGCCGTCGAGACACGGCAGGCCGGCGCTCTTCGCGGCGGCGTTGCAGTGCGACAGCGCGTAGTGCCAGTAGTGGCCGGGGTAGTCGGGGAACTGACCGATGTCGAGCCCTGGGGTGCCCATCGCGGCGGAGTAGTCACCGGGGCCGAAGATGATGCTCGAGAGCCGGTCGGAGGCGTGAGCGATCTCGTGGACCCGGTGCATCCCCTCGCCGTCCTCGATCTGGGGTTCGAGCCCGATCGCGCCCACCTCGAGGCCGGCGTTGACCTCGACCTGGGTGAGCAGGTTCTCGACGGTGTGGATGTCACTCGCGCCCTTCACCTTCGGGACGATGATGTCGTCGATGTTCTCGCCGGCCTCGCTCACGACCTCGATCAGGTCGTCGTACCACCACTGGGTGTCGATCCCGTTGATCCGATACGAGAGGACCTTCCCACTCCAGTCGTGAGAGTTCGCCGCCTCGATGAGCGGGGCCCGGGCGTCGGGTTTCGCGTCCGGTGCGACCGAGTCCTCCAGGTCGAGAAAGACCTCGTCGGCGTCGCTCGACGCCGCCTTCTCCATCATGCCTTCGTCGCTCGCTGGCGTTGCTAACTGTGTTCTCCGCAGGGTGACGTCTGTCATGCGTACGTATCCACCTCTCAGTCCCGCCGGGACCATCATAAAACTACCTCACGGCGGTCGGATAGGTTCACGAGGTCGATAGGGGTTCACCCGGCCCGGACGGCTCTTTTCGGCAGTTCCACACCGAACGTCCACTCTATCCGGGTATTACCTCACGGTTAGCCGGAAACCCTCGTCGTGTACGGAGCCTCATCGTGAAATGAGCGCGAAACCGCGTCGAAAGGAGCGTTCAGACAGACGGGACGAACGGGCGGATCTGACGAATGGATGTCGATCCTCTCGGTCCAGTGTTTCATCGATCTGCCACGGCTCGAGGCTCGCGGGATTCGATTTACAGAAGTATGTGTGTCACGGAACGTGGAGATCGTCCACGAGCAGGCCGACGCAGTTCGGATCCGAACGAGGAGACGGGGATCGATCGGTCCGAGACGCGGAGATCCCGTGCGCAGGTGTCGTGTCGATGAACGACCCATGGTCCGCAGTCTGTTCACACTGTGTGAACAGCCGTACGGGCGAAGAGGTTATGGGTTCTCTACGCGCAAACGTCCTATGCAACGGGACGAGCCGGTCACCGTCAACGCGACCGAGACGAGCCTCCGGATCATCGAGGCGCTACAGGACCTCGACGGGGCCGGCGTGACGGAGCTCGCGACGCACGTGGGGCTGCCGAAGAGCACCGTCCACAACCACCTCCAGACGCTCTGGCGAAACGAGTACGTGGTGAAAAACGACGGGCTCTACGACGTCGGGCTGCGGTTCCTCCAGCTCGGCGAACACGCCCGAGACAGACGGCGCGTCGCGACGATAGGCCCACCCGAGATCGACAAACTCGCCGAGGCCTCGCGCGAGATGGCGAACTTACTCGTCGAAGAGCACGGCCGCGGCGTCTTCCTCTACAAGGCGAAGGGCTCGGACGCGGTTCACATGGACACGCACGCGGGCAAACGGGTCTACCTCCACACGACCGGGTTCGGGAAGGCGATCCTCGCGCACCTGCCCGACGAGCGCGTCGACGCGATCGTCGACCGCCACGGCCTCCCCGCACGTACCCCACACACGATCACCGACCGCGAGGAGCTCGAAGAACAGCTCGACCGGATCCGCGAGCGTGGCCACGCCTTCGACCGAGAGGAGCGCCTCGAGGGGCTCCACTGTGTCGCGGCGCCGATCGTCACCGACGGCGCCGTCGTCGGCGCGGTGAGCGTCTCCGGCCCGAAGAGTCGAATGCGCGGCGAGTGGTTCGACGAGGAGCTCCCGACGCTCGTCGAACGCGCTGCGAACGTCATCGAGATCAACCTCACGTACGGCTGATCGCCACCCCGGTTCGAGCGGTTCGTCGAGTTTTGTGTATATCGATATACGGTTTACAGACTGCGATGTTCCACACAACCTAATACACATTCTAATATTCTGAAAGTGTACCCGTCCAAAGCAAGAACCGAGGATCGGAGGTGCGCCGTTTCGAACTCGGCCGCAGGGAGACGCCACTCACCCCATAGGGATCGGTGCAATCACGCGAGTTGCTTCCGGGGGCTCGACAGAGGAAGATCGGTCCGAGGGTCGTTTCGTCCTCTGTCCTCGCTAGAGGTACAGAGCACCGGCCGGTCGGACGGTATCGGCCGGGTACGGGTGGCCGAGAGGAGCGAGGTGGTTACACGGGATCGGTCGATTTCGGGGAGTGGGGCCTGAGAACCCGAGATATGGTCCCAGCCCGTTCGATGGAGCAGCCTTACTCCCGGAGGCCGACTTGGCAGCGATCGCCCGGCTGGATCGGTACGGTCCCGGTCGGGTCGTCTACAGTAGGGGAAGGCACGTACCACCGGGAGATCGATCTGTCGCTCGATGGGTTCGCAGGACCCTCCAGAGTACACCAGTCGGGGGAACACCCCCTGCTATCAGTTTTGTTAGTCAAGAGCCGAACCGCGTCCTGTGGACGAACTGAGGCCCTCCATACGGACTGCTGTCAGTCAGTACCGGCGCGACCGCAGGACGGTCGCTTTGCGCCGGTAAATCGGTACAGCAGACCGTATCAGACGCTCCTGTTGTCCGGGACCCACCATCCGATTCCGGTACTTCAAACCGTCATCGATCGGGCAGATGGTACACGAGAGGGGCAGTGGCGGGAACACCGAGAAGAGACGGGAGATCCGCCACGGCACAGAGGAAACTGTACGGCAAACGGCACCGAAAACAGTTCTCCCTCTTCTTCCGACGACGGAGGGAGTAGCCCTACCAGTTCCCGAGTGGGCGCAAGAGGGGAACTCGGCCCCGTACATCGCGTGTGAACGGATCGATCGCCCAATCGAGGACCGTGTTTATATCCATTTTCACGGTACCCGAGTGGGCAAAAGTGGTACCAGAAAATTCGATAAAGTTAATTCTCGGGTGAGAATCCAGTCCCACCCAGAGAGATAACTTCCCTTATCTCCTCGATAGGGACTACATTGATATACGACGGGTGAGAATCGGATATCGTCCATGAGCGAGTCGTCGAACGGCGACCGGGCGGTCGTAAAGACGTACGTGCCCGCCTACCAGAAAGAGCGCTGGAAGGAACACGCCGCTGCGCTCGATATGAGCCAGAGCGAGTACGTCCGAACGATGATCCAGGCCGGACGTGCGGGGTTCTCGCCAGGAACCGAGGAGAGGGGTTCTCCGGACGCTACCCCTGGGGGTAGTTTGCTCGAAGAGCGTCTTCTCGAGGTGCTCCGGGGAAGGGCGCGGACGGACGCCGAGCTCCTCGCCGAGGTGACCGATGATATCGAAGAGCGGCTCTACGACGCGCTCGAAACCCTTCAAGAGCGAAACCGGATCAGATACAGCCCGCGTGATGGCGGATACGTCCTCGTCGGGGAGCGATGAGCGTCGATCCGCGTCGGTCGGTCGAGGTCGGAGACCCCATCGAGTACTTCCTCGAAGACCAGGCCTACCACGGGAAGACCGAACGCACGATAGCGGCGTACGAGCGGGTCCTCCGGGAGTTCGAACGGTTTCTCACCGAGGAAGGGCGCGAGCCGACCGACCCGAGAGAGGCGACCCAGCGGGAGTGTATGGCGTGGATTCACACGCTCCGAGGCGAGCACGCGGAGAGCACGATCGCGACCTACGCCTCCTACCTCCACCGTTTTTACGCCTACATGACGCAGATCGGTGCGTTCGAGTTCAATCCGATGACGTTGGTCGTCGAGGAGATGCCCGAACGGATCGAGGCGAACCCGACCAGGCGAGACGTCTCTGTCGAGGGGATGCGGACGTTCCTCGGCGGGATCTCACACCCGCTCGAACGGGCGGCCGTCCTCACGCTCCTGAAGACCGGGATCCGGGTCGGGGAGCTCTGTAACCTCGACTGTCGCGACCTCAGGCTCACCGATCCTCCGGAGTACGCCTCGATCGTCCCGCCGAGGGCACAGCTCTCGGAGCGTCCGGATACGCTGTTCGTCAGCCCACGACCGTCGAAAGGGGCGAAGATCAACGGCGAGGTCCGTTCGGCATCGAACAAACGACAGCGGGAGACCGTCGTTCCGGTCGACGAGGAGCTTCGCACCGAACTGCTCACGTACCTCGCTATACGACCAGATACACTCTCACCTGCGGAGCCGCTGTTCGTGGACACGGGGGCGAGCTGGGGCCAACGACTCGAACCGACGACCGTCAGATCGTTCGTGGAACGCCACGCTCGTGCGAACGGGTGGCACCACACAGGGGGCGACGCCGCCGAGAACGTCACCCCACACTACTTCAGACACTTCTTCACGACCCACCTCCGTGACCGGACGGGGGACCGAGGGATCGTGAAGTACCTGCGGGGCGACGTCGCCGACGACATCATCGATACGTACACCCACAACTGGGGTGATCGGGTCCACGAGGTCTACCACGACAATATATATCTGCTAGTATAACGGACCTGTGTAAACCACTTACTGCTATACTAAATTCGACTCGGATCACCCACGTCGGATTTCGACGGTTGTAACTCGCTTCTGACGGTCACTCGACCGTGAAAACGGCGTTTCGGGAGCGCCATGCTTCCGGAGCCACGGGCGGGTGGGGGATCTCATCCGGTAACCGTCAGCAGAGCGCACCCTAGTGAGGCGAGGCCCGGCACGCCCGCGTTCACGGTCGCGAGGGAGCCATCGCGATCCGACCTCCCGGGGGTTTGCCGAGGGGCGCTTCGTGGTTCCGTCTGTTCGCCACCACACCCCGAGGACGGTGACCCTCGATGTGGCCGGTCCCGATTTGCGTCGTTTCCTCGCGATCGAATCCGCTGTTCCCGTCTGGGACCCGACGAGGGAACCGGGAGCGACGCTCTTCGATCCCGAGGCGGAGGCGATGCGATCCGAACGGCGGCCTTCGACCTCCGCTTGCTCGTATCCTGAGTACGGTAGGGTGGCTGTACACCGGAGAGTGATATACGAAAGTCGGCGGACTCGGAAACGTTCGAACGGTCCCGCGCTACGTTTACGACCCAGCGCAGAGGAGGAGCACTATGGCGCCGACCGAGATCGAGGACGGGCTCCCGAGACGTTCCGAGGCGACCGGTGATCGACGATGACCGAACTGACGGACTACGACCTCTTCGGGGTCCCACCGAGGTGGCTCTTCCTGCGCGTCGAGACGAGCGACGGACGGGTGGGCTGGGGTGAACCCGTCGTCGAGGGCCGGGCGAGGACCGTCGCGACGGCAGTCACCGAGCTGATGGAGACCTACCTGCTCGGTGAGGACCCGTCCCGGATCGAGGATCACTGGCAGACGATGTACCGCGGCGGATTCTACCGCGGTGGACCGGTCCTCATGAGCGCGCTCGCCGGTATCGACCAGGCGCTCTGGGACCTGAAGGGGAGAGAGCACGGTGTGCCGGTCTACGAGCTGCTCGGGGGCCGAACGCGCGATCGGGTTCGTGTCTACCAGTGGATCGGTGGTGACCGCCCCTCGGACGTGGGCGAGGCGGCGACGGAGAGGGTCGATGCGGGGTTCACCGCGCTCAAGATGAACGCGACCGCGGAGCTCCGTCGGGTGGACACCCCGGCGACGGTCGAGGCCGCCCGAACACGGGTGGCCGAGGTGCGTGAGGCCGTCGGTCCCGAGGTGGATATCGGGGTCGACTTCCACGGCAGGGCCTCGAAAGCGATGGCGAAACGGCTCGTGTGCGCGATCGAGCCGTACGAGCCGATGTTCGTCGAGGAACCGGTGTTGCCCGAACACTCGGACGCGCTCCCGGCCATCACCGCACACACGACGATCCCGATCGCGACGGGCGAACGGCTGTTCTCGCGCTGGGAGTTCAAGCCCCTCCTCGAGGACGGAACGGTCGACGTGATCCAGCCGGACCTCTCGCACGCGGGCGGGATCAGCGAGGTCAGGAAGATCGCGGCGATGGCCGAGGCCTACGACGTCGCACTCGCGCCACACTGCCCCCTCGGACCGATCGCACTCGCTTCCTGTCTGCAGGTGGACGCCTGTACGCCCAACGCGCTGATCCAGGAACAGAGCCTCGACATCCATTACAACGAGGAAAACGACGTCCTCGACTACCTCACCGATCCGGCTGTCTTCGAGTACGACGAGGGGTACGTCGACGTCCCGACCGGTCCCGGCCTCGGCATCGAGATCGACGAGGCGGCCGTCGAGGCCCGAGCGAGCGAGGACGTCGACTGGCACAACCCCGTCTGGCGTCACGAGGACGGCGGCGTCGCCGAGTGGTGAGCGATCCACAGTCGTTATGTGGCCGGGTGCAATGCAGAGAGCATGAGCGAGAAGGAGTCGAACCGATCCGGAGGGGGGCCTGCCGGGAAGGTCGGCCGCGTCATCGAGGAGTACGGCCTCGACGGCACGGGTTCGGAGCTAGAGCGGCGCTGGACCGGCGAGGACGGCGAGTCCATGAGCCTACGCGCGCTCGCGGACTGGTTCAACCAGCGGGTGCTCGGGGCCGCGATGGAGCGGGCGGGCGTTCGACCGCTGGACGGTGAGGTGGAGAACACGTACCGACTGCTCGAAGACGAGGCGGTGAGCGCGGGGATGCGCGAGCAGACCAGACGACAGCTAGAACGCGACGGCGTCGAGTTGGAGCGTCTCGAAAAGGACTTCGTCTCCCACCAGGCGATCTACACCTACCTCACGAACCACCGGGGGGCGGTCCACCCCTCGAGCGGCGAGGAGAGCCCCGAGGAACGGGTAGAGCGCGAGCTCGGAAAGCTCGACGCGCTCGTCAGCCGAACGACGGCGGTGACAGAGGACACGCTCGCCCGCCTGGCAAACGCGGAGGTGATCGCGGCCGGTGAACTGGACGTCCTGGTCGACGTTCAGGTCTCCTGTTCGCAGTGCGGTGCCGTCGGGTCGGTCACGGGCTTCGTCGAGCGCGGCGGCTGTGACTGCGAGGAGCCCTAGCCGTTACAGCCATACTCGTGTCACATCCGTCATCGGTTTGAAAGAGTTATTACGGTACGGAGTGAAGCGTGGACGATGTCTACAGTCGATGCTTCGGAGCGTCCGATCACCGTTCACGTCGAGAACATCGGCGGGATCGACGAGACGGACGTAGAACTCAGACCCGGCGTCAGCGTGCTCGCCGGCCGGAACGCGACGAATCGGACGTCGTTTCTCCGGTCGATCATGGCGGCGCTCGGGAGCGACCGAGTCTCGCTCAAAGGCGACGCGGAGGAGGGTCGCGTCGAACTCGCGGTCGGCGAGGAGTCGTACACGAGACGGCTCGTCCGGTCGAACGGCGTGGTCTCGTTCGACGGTAAGCCGTATCTAGAGGAGCCCGAGCTCGCCGACCTCTTCGCGTTCCTCCTCGAGTCGAACGAGGCCAGGCGGGCGGTCGAGGTCGGCGGGGATCTGCGGGAGCTGCTGTTGCGTCCGATCGACACCGAGCGTATCGACGACGAGATCGAGCGACTCCGTGCCGAGCGACGGCAGGTGGACGAACGCCTCTCCGAACTCTCGACGCTCGAACGCGACCTCCCGGACCTAGAGGCCGAGCGGGGACGACTCGACGACGAGATCGACGAGGCCACCGAGAGACTCGAAGCGGCACGAGCGGCGCTCGAGACGGCGACCGACGACGACACCGACACCGACGACGACCTGGAGCGACTCAGAGAGCTCCGCACTCGACTGGAGGACCTCGAGTACGACAGGGAGACCGAACGGCGGAGCCTCGAGTCGCTCGAGACCGAACGCGAAGAGGTCGAGGCCGCACTCGAGGAGCTACCGAGAGCGGAGACCGGGGCGCTCGACGAGCTGGCCTCGCGGATCGAGACGCTCCGGGGGCGCAAACGCGAACTCGACGAGACCGTCTCGCGGCTCCAGACGATCGTCCAGTTCAACCAGGAGATCGTCGAGGGCGACCGCCCCGCGTTCGTCCGGCAGGTCGAGGAGGACCGCCCGGTCACGGATCGGCTAGTCGGGGACGAACCGGTCACCTGCTGGACCTGCGGGAGCAGCGTCGAGGCGGCGGCGATCGAGGAGACGCTCGATCGGCTCCGTGACCTCAGGACCGAGATGGCCGAACGACGGAGCGAGGTCACCGACGAACTCGACGAGGTGAGGGCGAAGCGCGAGGACAACGCAGAGCGCCGACGCGAACGCGAACGCCTCGACCGGGAGCGAGAGGAGACCGAACGGGAGATCGAACGCCGCGAGGAACGGCTCTCGGAGGTCGAGACGGAGATCGAGAGCCTCGAATCGGAGATCGAGAGCCTCGAATCGGAGATCGAGAACCGGGACGGCGACGAGACGTTCACCCTCCAACGCGAGCTCACGGAGGCCGAGTTCGAACTGCGCCGGCTGGAGACCGAGCGCGATGCGGTCGTGGAGGAGATCGACGAGATCGAAGAGAGCCTCTCGAGCCGGGAGCGACTCGAGAACCAGCGTGAGTCGATCCGCGAGGAGATCGAACGGCTCCGGACCCGGATCGACCGGATCGAACGCGACGCGATCGAGGCGTTCAACGAACACATGGGCACCGTCCTCGACCTGCTCGACTACGCGAACTTAGAGCGTATCTGGATCGAGCGTCGGGAGGCGGCGTCGGCAGGCGAGGAGGCGGAGTACGTGCTCCACGTCACCCGAAGCACCGAGGAGGGGGTCGCCTACGAGGACGAGGTCGAGCACCTGAGCGAGTCCGAACGCGAGGTGACCGGCCTGGTCGTCGCGCTCGCGGGTGCGCTCGCCCACGACGTCGCGAAGGAGGTGCCGTTCATCCTCCTCGACTCGCTGGAGGCGATCGACTCCGAGCGGATCGCGGCGCTCGTGGAGTACTTCGACGACCACGTCCCCTACATCGTGGTCGCCCTGCTACCGGAGGACGCCGCAGCACTGGACGACGACTACCGGCGCATCACCGATATCTGAACAGAATTAATTGGAGTTTTCTTCGTCTACCAGCCCCTCCCGCAGCAGTCGCCGAACGTGTCCGACAGAGTAGTCGACCCCGTAGGCACGTTCGATGTGATCTCTCACCTGGGTCGGCGACCACTCCTCACCGTCGTAGCCGCAGGCCGACGGCGGTCCGTCGAGATCCGATGCGAGCGCCAGTCGTTCGTCGTCCTCGAGCTTCCTCGGTCGGCCCGGGCGTGGCTCGTCGGCGAGCGCCTCGGTGAACGACCGCTCTTCGAACCGCGAGAGCCAGTAGTAGATCGTCGACTGGGGGATGCCGTACCGGCGGCTGAGCGTCGAGACCGACTCGCCGTCCTTGACCGCGAGCGCGACCATCAGTCGTTTCGCCGCCTTCGCGTCCGTCGCCCGGGAGAGCGCGGTTCGGAGGAGCTCGGGGGAGACGTCTTCGAGCGAATTCATCCTTCAAGTAGTAATGTCTTCCAGTCTGGCCACGGCCCGGACACGAGCACTCCGATGGCCGCCGGTCCCTTCGTCATACCTACTGGCTACGTCGAGAGCTCGTTAACGTTTTCCACCGGCGGCCGGTCGTTTTCCGCCTTCCGCGGGTTGATGACGCTCGCACACCCTCCGGAGGTATGTCCGAGACGGGAGACGACGACGCGGACTGGACGGTAGCGGATCCGGAACCGGCCGGTCTGGACCCGACCGCGCTCGCCGAGGCGGTGGCCTACGCGAAAGCCCACGAGACGCCACCCGAACAGGTCGCGTACGACTTCTCGAACACACACCCGTGGAACGGTGACGGCCCTCTCGGGGCCGCGCTCGGACCGATGCCCGACAGGCGCGGTGGACCCGCGGGTGTCGTTCTCCACGAGGGGACGCCCGTCGTGGAGTGGGGCGACACCCTCAGGGTGGATCACACGTTCAGCGTCGCGAAGACGTTCCTCTCGCTTCTCGCGGGGCTCGCCTGGGACCGCGGCCTCATCGAGGCGCTCTCCGATCCGGTTTGCGAGTACGTCGACGACGGCGGGTTCGACGCCGAGCAGAACGCGTCGATCACCTGGGCGCACCTGCTCCACGGGACGAGCGAGTGGGAGGGGACGCTCTTCGACCGACCCGACTCGGTCGACCGGAACCGGCCGGTCGGGCGCGAGGCGGCGGACCTGGGCGAACGGGGCGACCGTCCGCTGCGAGAGCCGGGCACCTACTGGGAGTACAACGACGTCCGGATCAACCGCCTCGCGCTCTCCCTGTTGCGCGTCTGGGAGAAACCGCTCCCCCGTGTCCTCGCTCACGAACTCATGGACCCGATCGGCGCGACCCGCTGGGAGTGGCACGGCTACTACAACTCCGACGTCCGGGTGAACGGCACCCGGATGCGGTCGGTCTCCGGCGGCGGCCACTGGGGCGGCGGCCTCTGGATCGCCGCCCGCGACCTCGCACGGGTGGGCCAGCTCCTCTTGGGTCGTGGCGAGTGGGAGGGAAACCGGCTGCTCTCGTCGGAGTACGTCGACTGGATGACCGAGCCGTGTCCGATCGAACCCGGCTACGGAGGGCTGGTCTGGCTGAACACCGAGAACAGGTGGGAGAGCGCTCCCGAGTCGAGTTACGCCGCGCTCGGCTACGGCCGGAACGTCCTCTGGGTCGACCCGGAGAACGAACTGGTCGCCGTCCTCCGCTGGCTCGAGAGCGACGACGGGACCTCACACGTAGACGGCGTTCTCGAGCGGTTGCTCGGGGCCCTCTAGAACGAGGTGACGACCTCGATCCCGACGGTCTCGTACCGACCGATCGCTTCGATCCGGTCGGGGACCTCCTCGAGGGAGACCTCCCGCGTGACGAGTGCGCCCGGATCGAGCACCCCGGTTTCGATCAGCCCGAACAGTTCGCCGTAGCGCGTCGGCGGCATCCCACGCGAGCCGAGGAACTCCAGTTCGCGACCGACCATGTAGTCGGTCGGTAGGGAGACCTCCCCCCGCTCGTCCTCGGTCGTGAGCCCCACCTGGACGTGCTGGCCCCGTCTCGCGAGCGAACGCACCGAGTTGCGACAGGTCTCGGCGATGCCGAGCGCGTCGAGCGACACGTCGGCACCGCCGTCCGTCCGCTCCCGGATGGCCTCGGGGACCGCCTCCGCACCGGCGTCGACGGTCTCGTGCGCGCCGAGGTCGCGTGCCTTCCGGAGCGCCTCCTCGCGGACGTCGACCGCGACGACGCGCCCACCGAGCGCGCGAGCGATCTGGATCGCCGAGAGCCCGAGGCCGCCGCAGCCGTGGACCGCCACCCAGCTACCCGGGGTGAGCGTCGCTCGGTGGGCGAGTGCGTGGTAGGCGGTGACGTACCGACAGCCGAGCGCGGCCATCTCGCCGTACCGAACGGAGTCGGGGAGGCGCGCGGCGTTGTAGTCGGCGAAGGGGACGTGGAGCAGTTCCGCGAACGCGCCCGGCGCGTCGGGCTCGAACCCCAGACCGAGGCCGTTCGGACAGACGTTGCCGTGGCCGGAGAGACAGTGCGGACAGGAGCCGTCGCCGAGACAGAACGGCACCGCGACGCGGTCGCCCTCGACGAGCGTATCCACGTCGCTCCCCGTCTCGATCACGCGTCCCGCGGGCTCGTGACCGAGGATCTGTCCCTCCGGTGGGACGTCGTCGACCCACTCCCCGTGGCCGGCCCACGCGTGCCAGTCGGAGCGACAGATCCCGCAGGCCTCGACCGCGAGGACGACGCCGTGGTCGTCGGGGTCGGGATCCGGGACCGACCGTATCGAGAGCGCTTCGCCGTGGGTCTCTAGCACTGCAGCGCGCATGCCCGTCCGAGGCGACCGGGCGAGAAACCGCTGTCGACACACGAGTTAACCGTGTCCCGACCCAGTGTCGAGTATGCCGACGGTGACGTTCGACGGGAGCGAGGTCGAGTGCGAGGAGGGTGCGGTCCTCAGGGACGTGCTCGTCGAGTCGGGGAACTCGCCGCACACCGGCCGGTCGCGACACCTGAACTGTCGTGGGATGGCGACCTGCGGGACCTGTGCGGTCGAGGTGGAGGGGAAGGCGAGCGACCGGACGGCCGGGGAGGAGCGCAGGCTCTCCTTTCCGCCGCACGACCCGGATTCGGGGCTCAGACTCGCCTGTCAGGTGCGCGTGGAGGGTGACCTCGTCGTGAGGAAGTACCCGGGGTTCTGGGGCCAGCACACCGACCGCGAACCGCGGTAGTCAGCGCTGGGCGGGGAACCAGGCGAGGTCGTGAGCGGCCGCGAGTTCGACCGTCGCGGGGGTATCGAGCGAGAGCCGGTCGGCGTGGTTGTGCATCGCCTCGATCACGTCGCCGCTCGCGAGTTCGACCCGGTAGAGCACCGTCGGCCCGAGATATCGCCGGTAGGTGACCCGGCCGTCCGCGGCCCCCTCCTCCGCCGGCCGGACGAGCAGGTCGTCCGGCCGAACGAGGACGTCGATCTCCGTCCGGTCGTACTCGGCGGCGAGGCCGTGGATCCGGTCACGTCCGATCGGTCCGAGCGGCGTCTCGACGAGGTCACCGGAGACGTAGCCCGAGACGAAGCTCGCGTGGCCGAGGAAGCCCGCGACGAACCGCGATTCGGGGTGCTGGAACACCCCTTCGGGTGTGCCGGCCTGCTCGATCTTCCCCTCGGCCATCACCGCGACCCGGTCCGAGATCGACATCGCCTCCTCCTGGTCGTGGGTGACCGAGATACCGGTGACGCCCGTCTCCTTCAGGATCCGCCGGACCTCCTCGCGCATCTCGACCCTGAGGTCGACGTCGAGGTTCGAGAAGGGCTCGTCGAGCAGCAGGATCTCCGGCTCCGGCGCGAGCGATCGGGCGAGCGCGATCCGCTGTTTCTGACCGCCCGAGAGCTCGTCGGGAGTGCTCTCTGCGTGTGCCTCGAGGCCTACCATCTCCAGCAGCTCCGCGACGCGGGTCTCGCGGGCGTCGGCGTCCCAGTCCTCGATCCCGAACGCGACGTTCTCCGCCGCGGTCATGTGCGGGAAGAGCGCGAAGTCCTGGAAGACGACGCCGACGTCCCGTCGCTCCGGCGGGACGAACGCGCGCTCCTCGGCGGCCGCGACCCGTTCGCCCCCGACCTGTATCGCCCCGCCGTCCGGGCGTTCCAGGCCGGCGATCAGACGGAGCGTCGTCGTCTTCCCACAGCCCGACGGTCCGAGCAGCGTCAGTAGCTCCCCCTCCCTGACGGACAGCGAGAGTCCGTCGACGGCACACTCGCTCCCGAAGTTCTTCGTGACCGCCTCGAGTTCGAGGACGGCCTCCGAGGTCGTCTGTGGGTCACGCGGTTCGCCGAAGTCCTCGACCGCCTCCCGTCGCTCCCCGTGCTGGTCTCTAACTGACATCGTAGTCCTCCCCCGTGACGAGACGACCGGCGTGGTTCCGAACCGCCGCAGCCGTACGAACGAAGTCTATCGGAGCCGGCGCGGGGGTCGTCCCCCGGAGAGGCCGACGGCCGGCCGGTCGCTCTCGGTCGCCAGGGGCCCTCCCGCCACCGAACCGGTTCGGGGTCACGGTTGATCTACATCCACCTACCCGGCCAGGGCTTTTAGGCTTTCCTAAAACCGACGGTCGGGGCGGCTCCGGTCGGGGTCAGCGCCGTCGCTCACGTGATGTCGTAGCCCTCCTGGCGGAGCAACACGACCATCGTCAGCCCCGATACGACGATCAGGATGAACGCCGGAAGCGCGGCGTAGCGGTACGCGAGCGCGTTCTGTGCGTTCCAGATGACGATCACGAGGGTGTCCATGCCGATCGGCTGGAGCATCAGCGTCATCGGGAGCTCTTTCATCGTCGTCAGGAAGACGAGAACGCCTCCCGCGATCACCCCCGGCATGATCAGCGGCAGCGTGACCCGGCGAAAGGTGTCGAGCGGGCCGGCGTCGAGGGTGCGAGCGGCCTCGATCACGCCCTCGTCGATCTGCAGGACCGACGAACGGACGGTGCCGACGGCCTGCGGGAGGAACCGGACGACGTAGGCGAACACGAGCAGCCACACGCCCTGTCTGTACAGCGAGGGGAGGGTTCGTGTGCCGAGGAAGACGAGCGCGAGCCCGATGACGACCCCCGGAACGGCGAAGCCGACGTAGGTCGCCCGCTCGAGCACCCGGGAGAGGAGCGAGTTCGTCCGGCCGGAGTAGTAGGCGACAGGCAGGGCGAACAGACAGGCCACGAACGCGGCGAGCAGGGCGAGGTAGACCGAGTTGAGCGCAAAGCCCGGCTGGAACTCGAGCGACGGGATCGGGTCGCCGACGCTCCGGATCAGCCAGCTCGTGAAGATCACGAGCGGAACGACCAGCGTGAGAACGCCGATCGAGAGCACCGCCCCCATCGACGGCCACTTCCAGTGTCCGAGGTTGATCTCGGCGCCTCTACCCGTCCCGCCGCTCGCGTCCTCGTCCCGTCCGATCCCCGCCTCGATGACCAGGATCACCGCGACGATCGCGACCAGCTGGAGCGCGAGCAACGCGGCGTACTCGACGTTGAAGCCGCCGAACTCCCAGTAGATCGTACTCGTGAAGACGGTCGCCCGCATGAACGCCGGCGTCCCGAAGTCCGAGATCGCGTAGAGGGCGGCGAGCAACGCGCCGGCCGCGATCCCCGGCCTGATCTGCGGGAGCGTGACGCGACGGAACGCCTCGATTCGGCTCGCATCCAGCGTGCGGGCGGCGTCGACGAGCGAGCTGTCCATCGACAACAGTGCAGCGCGGGTCGTCAGGAACACGTACGGGTAGGTGTAGAGGGTGATGACGAAGACGGCCCCGCGGAGCCCGTCGACGCGCGGGATCGTGGTCCCGAAGAGCGTGTCGATCTCGCCGCCCGATCCGAACATCGAGACGAACGCGATCGCACCGATGTAGCTCGGGATCACGAGCGGGAGCGCGGCCACGACGGTGAACAGGCGGGGATAGGGGAGATCCGTCCGGGTGGTGAGGACGGCCAGCGGGACACCGATGAGGATCGAACAGAGCGTCACCGCGGCCGTGAGAGCGAGGCTGTTCGCCGTGATCAGGGCCGTACGCGAGGAGACGAGGAGGTCGTACGCCTCCGTCGGCGGAACGGTGCCGGCCCGCCAGAGCAGCCAGAACATCGGGGAAACGACGAGGAACGCGACGACGGCACTCAGTGCCGCGAGAGCGAACGCCGACCGGTCGGTCCCCCCGATACGGCCGCGGACCGACTCGAACCGCTCCGACGCGTCGAGATAGGTAGTGACCGGTTTCATAGATCCACCCTCGTTCGTCCCGTCTCCGCGTCAGCTAGCTGCTCGCTTGTGTCTGTTGGTTCGGCTCCGGCCCCGAGCCCGCGACGGGGCCGGACGGCTCCGTCGCGTCGTCGAGGATCCCCACCGGCCTCAGCAGGGGGAGCGAACGACGGCGACGGATCGCTGGCTTCCGGGCTCCGGTTTGCCGTGGAGATCCCTCAGACGACCATTCCCTCGTCGTCGAGTAGGGCCTGTGCCTCTTGGAGCTCCATGTCGAACTGGCTGATGTCGAACTCGGGCGGGTTGATCTCGTCCAAGTTCGGGAGTTCGCCGACGTAGTCGATGCCCTCGATGACGGGGTACTCGCCGTTGGCGTCCATCATGAGCTCCTGGGCCTCGATCGAGAAGAGGTGACGGACGAACTCCGCGAGCAGCTCCGGGTCCTCCACCTGGTTCATGACGCCGACGCCGGCGACGCTGAACAGACAGCCCGCGTCGTTCTCGGTGAAGGTCACGCTGATCGGCGCGTCGGGGTCCTCGTTCAGGATTCGGGCGGCGTAGTAGCTGTTGCCGAGCGCGACGATCGGGTCGTCGTCGCCGCCGCGGTTGATCGCCTCTGCCTGATCCGTGCCGCCGGAGAACAGCTGTGCCTCCTGGTCTTCCATCATGCCACGGACCCACTCCCGGGTCGTCTCCTCGTCCTCGAGTTCGACCATCGCCTGGATGAACGCCCGGAAGCTGCCGGAGTTCGGACGGGTCGAGATGATCCCCTGGAGGCGCTCGTCGGTCGCGTACTCCTGGATGTCCGTCGGGAGGTCGTCCCCGCTCTCGAACTCGGTCTCCTCGGCCAGACGCTCGGCGTTGAACATGACCGAACGCGTCCGGCCGGTCACGCCGGTCCAGGTCCCGTCGGGATGGCGGAAGCTCTCGGGGACGACCTCGACGACGTCGCTCGGGAGCGCCTGGAGCGTTCCTGCGCCCTCGAGCGCGCCCAACGCGCCAGGGTCCTGCGAGTACATCAGGTCGGCGGGCGTCGCCTCGCCCTCCTCGATGATCTGGTTGACCTGCACGTCGTTGTCCGCGAAGTTCCGGTTGAGCGTGAGCCCGTCGTACTCGTCCTCGATCGCCTCGAACACCGGGTCGATCTGGTCGGGCGTCCGGCCGGAGTAGATAGAGAGGTGACCTTCGAGGTCGCCGAGGTCGTCCCAGGAGATCGGCTCGGAGCCGAGCGGTTCTCCCAGCGGCTCGGCCTCCGCGACCGCACCGGCTCCCTCCTCACCGCCCGCTTCGGCATCGGTCCCCTCGTCGACCGCGTCGTCGTCATCGACGTTCTCGCCAACACAGCCGGCCGGGGCGACGCCGGCGACCGCGGCGCCGGTCGCCAGGAGGAACCGTCGCCGGTTCGATCGGGCGTGTGTCGCTCGTCTCATCTCGTTTTTAGGTCGACCGAAATCCGACTTATAACTGCCGGTTTTAGGCGACCCTAAATAGGGGATCGGCGTGAGAGGTGATCCGACCGCTCCCGGGTAGGGCCGTCGGAAGGGAGGGCTTAGGGCGGCCTAAAACTCTGTCTGGCGCTACTCGGGGAGCTCGTCGATCAACACCACCGCCTCGCCGTCGATGACCATCGTCTCGCCGGCGAAGACCCGGGTCGTGAGCCGGAACTGGCCGTCACCGAGGTCCTCCGCGACCTCGCAGACGGCGGTGAGGTCGTCGCCGATCGAGACGGGCGCGCGGAACTGCGTCTCCTGGGAGAGGTAGATCGTGAGCCCCGGGAGCCGGGCGAGCGCGGCGCTGATGAGCCCGGAGACGAGGGTCCCGTGTGCGATCGTCCCCCCGAACCTGGATCGGCCCGCGAACTCCTCGTCGAGGTGGAGGCGGTTCGTGTCGCCGCTCGCGAGCGCGAACCGTTCGACGTCGCTCTCGTCGATCCGTTTCGAGAAGGTGACGACGTCGCCGACGTCGACCGTCCCGGGCTCCTCGGCGTCGACGACCGTCGACCAGCCGGGACGGCGGTAGCTGAGCGAGTCGGTACCCGAGAGCACCTCGTCACCGTTCGGACCCTCGAGCCCGACCGAGGCGCGGGCGGCGCGGTTCGCCTCGATGGCGCTGTTGAGGGCGTGCTCCGTGGTCCGCACCCAGGCGTTCGTGAAGGTGGAGACGGTCTCTACGGCTCGGGAACCAGCGTCGTCTGTGTCGCTCATGTGGAGGTCTGTCCGACTGCTACTCGGCAACCTGCCCTCAAAGTGGTTTCGATACCCATGCTAGGTGTATGCATACATTATATCGGTCGATATTAGGTGTCTAAAGCCATTCGATGGCATCAGATGGTATCAGACGGCAACCTTTATCCGTCTGGCCCACCTCCTCCCGAGTAGATGACGAACGAAGCCGACGATCTGTCGTGGCCCCCGGCGCTGTTCGCGGAACAGCTCCAGGAGGCCAGCGAGGAGGCGGTCGAACGCCAGCGGCAGCTGTTCGGCCAGTGGATGTCGAGTATGGGGGGGCGTCCGACCCAGAGCGGGTTCGGCCCGCTCGGGCCGATGAACATGGGCGCCGCGACGTTCAAAGCCCGTGTGCAGAGCGGCGGCCGCATCAGCATCCCCGACGCCGAGCGAGAGGCGCTCGACATCGACGAGGGCGATATCGTTCAGGCGATCGTCATTCCGGTCAAACGAGATTCCAACAATGAGTAACGCATACACGTTCGCACCAGTATTCGAGGCACAGCGCACCGCAATCGAACAGAGCCACGAGGCGTTCAAACGCGGCGTCGAGCTCCAGCACGACATGGCCGAGGCCATGGTCGGCAGCTTCGGCGCACAGAAGTCCGCCCAGAAACAGGGCGTCACGGCGACCAAGAGCGCCATGCACGCCACGCTCGACGCCTGGGAGGCCTCCCTCCCCGCCGACGCCGAGGGCTTCGACGACCTCCGTGCCGTGATCGACGAGCAGTTCGACGCTGCCGACGAGATCCACGACCAGTCGTGGGACTCCTTCGAGCACCTCGTCGAGGAGAACATGGACTCCTACGAGGCGCTCTCCGACAGCACGCTCACCATGCTCGACGACGGCGTCGAGGCCGCCATCGAGGCGACCGAGCAGGCAGAGGCCCAGACCGAGTCCGCCGCTGACGCGGTCGACGTCGACGTCGAATAACGCCGACCTTTTCACCAGGAACACCCTACCAGCCACCATGTCAGACGCCGATATACCGATGTCAGAACCAGATCACTGGAACGAGTTCATGGACGCGATGAACGAGAGCTTCGCGCAGGCGCTCGAACAGAACGTCGAGGCGCAGGCGACGTTCGTCGAGTCCTGGGTGGATTCGCTCGAACGAGCCACCGAAGAGGAGCAGCTACAGGAAGGCGTCGAGGGCTACGCGAACGCCTACGAGACGTGGATGCGCGCGGCCCAGGAGGGCTTCGAGCGCACCGGCGACGCGATGGCTGGCGAGGAGGTCTCGCCCGAGGAGTTCAGAGACATCTGGCTCTCGGCGGCCAACGAGGCGTTCAAGGACGTCACCGCCACCTCCGCGTTCGCCGCAGCGACCGGTCAGACGGTCGAGCAGGCGCTCGACCTCCAGCAGCAGGCCGACGAGGCGGCCGAGGAGACGCTTCACACCCTCGGCTTCGCCACTCGCGGCGACGTCCTCGAGGTCGGCGACCGACTGCTCGAGATCGAGCGGCGACAGCACTCGATCGAGAGGAAGCTCGACGAACTCGCAGAGGACCGATGACGGTCAACCCCTTCGTCACGAGTCTCGACCTCTACCGCCAGGGCTGGACCGCCGCCGCCGAGGCGGTCGAGAAGGGCTCGGTCGCGCCCGACCGGACGGCGACGATGGGCGAGGTCGAGATCGCGGGCACCGAGAACGAGGTCGTCTACGAGGAGAACAAACTCGAGCTGCGCCACTACGAGGCCCAGACCGACGAGCAGTACGACGTCCCGATCCTGATCGTCTACGCGCTGATCAACCGGCCGACGATCCTCGACCTCCAGCCGGACCGGAGCGTCGTCCGCACGCTCTTGGAGGAGGGTTTCGACGTCTACCTGATCGACTGGAACGAGCCCTCGCTGATGGACGCGAACCTCACCCTCGAGGACTACGTCGACCGGTATATGGACAACTGCGTCGACGTCGTCCGCGAGCGCTCGGGCCAGGACTCGATCAACCTCCTCGGCTACTGTATGGGCGGGACGATGAGCGTGATGTACGCCTCGCTCCACCCCGAGAAGGTCCGCAACCTCGGCCTGATGGCCGCGGGTCTCTGTTTCGCCGGCGACGGCGGGCTGCTCGAGCTCTGGGGCGACGAGGAGCACTACTCGCCCGAGAAGGTCGTCGAGACGTTCCACAACGCGCCCGCGGACTTCTTGGACGCCGGCTTCGCGCTGATGGAGCCGGTCGAGAACCTCGTCGGCAAGTACGTCAGGCTCTACGACAACCTGGAGAACGAGGAGTTCGTCGAGAACTTCGCGCGCATGGAGCGGTGGGTCGGCGACGGCATCGACGTCTCCGGGAAGACCTACCAGCAGTTCCTGGAGGACATCTACCAGGAGAACAAGCTCGCGAGGAACGAACTCTACCTGGGCGAGCAGCATATCGACCTCGACCGGATCGAGATGCCGGTGCTCCAGATCGTCGGCGAGTACGACCACCTGATCCCGCCGGAGGCGAGCACCTCGTTCAACGACCTCGTCGCGAGCGAGGACACGACCGCGATCGAGTTCCCGACGGGCCACATCGGGCTGTCGGTCTCCTCGCG
>SKWB01000354.1 GCA_007129135.1 Halococcaceae archaeon
GCCGCCCCTGCCGAGCACGAGAGGGCGGCCCGCCGATACGGCTTGCGGGCATTCCTGCTGACCTGGGGCGAGCTGGATGGCTGGGCCGACCACTACGACCCCGAGACGATCGGCCCCGCCCTGACCGATGCCCAGTGGGCGGACTTCGAAGCCACGGTGGACGCCACGGTCGCGTTCACCGACCGCGCCCGCGCCGCCCGCGACGGCGGCTGACCAGCCAGGAGGCTGGGTGCGCACCTTGCCGCACCGCGCATCTACCCGGCAGAGGTGAGTGTCATGGTTGCTGACCCTTCGGCTCGTCGCAGGCGCCTGCGCCCTCCGGGACGGGCGTGTTCGCCTCGAACAGCAGGTAGCTCTCGCCGTCCTCCTCGAAGAACCAGGGATCCCGAAACGTGTAGATCATCCCCCGGGTCTGTTCGCTCGTCTCGTAGCGCTCGCCGTCGGGTGCGAGGATCACCTCGTGGCTCCACTGTCCCTCGATCCGGGGGCCGTTCTCACCGACCGTGATCCGGCCGCCGGTCGCCGCCGCGATCTGCTGGTCGTAGGTGAGGTCGTGTTCGCCGGCGTGACCTGCGGCGGTGTAGAAGACGGTCAGCTCGCCGTCTTCGTACAGCGCGGAGCCGGCCCACTGGCGCGAGCCGAGGGCACCGCCGTCGAGCACCGGACCCAGGTCGCGCCACTCGCGGCCGTCGCGCGAGCCGAACGCACGGATCTCGGCGACGTCGTGGCGCTTGCCGGGCAGGAGCTCGGAGGGCGCAGTCAGCGAGAGGACCACGCGCCAGCCGTCGATCGTGGCGATCGATCCGTCCCGCTCCCTGCAGAGCCACGTGTCCCAGATGTGGACGTGCGGGGTCGGGTCCCGCTCGGGCGGGTAGATGATCGGCGCGACCGTCTCGGGGGCTCGCTCGATCAGTCCGGCCTGCTCGCGCGACCAGCCGGAGGCCGCGCCGAAGCCGGGGGCGAACTCCTCGCTCATACCCGAACGACTCGGTCGGGGGTGTAAAACGTCGCGTTCTTCGGCGACCGACTTTAGACCTCGCACCCCGTGGGTGGGGTATGAACCTCGAACTCCGGTTCTTCGCGACCTTCCGCGAGGCAGTCGGCCAGAAGACGATCGAGCGCGAGTACGACGACGGCGCGACCGTCGGCGACGTGCTCGCCGAACTCGAGGCGGAGTTCGACGGACTGGAGGGACAGCTCCTCGAGGACGGCGCGATCAGACCGCAGCTCTCGGTCCTCAAGAACGGTCGGGACGTGACCCACGCGAACGGCCCCGAGACCGATCTGACGGGGGAGGACACCCTCTCGGTCTTCCCCCCCGTCGCCGGTGGCGAGCGATGACCGAGCGGAGAGAGCGCTCCTTCCGGGGGATCAGCCAGCGCCTGGCGCGCCACTATCTGGAGAACCTCGGCGGCGAGACCGAGAGCGACGACCACGTCGTCGCGGCGGAGTGGGAGGCACGGCTCTCCTCGGAGACGGTGTCGGTCGGTCCGTCGCTCACGCTCACCGAGGTGACGGTGGTCTTCGAGGGCGCGCCCGAGACGCTCGACGGGCTGATCGACGACTTCGCCCAGAAGGCGATGCGCGCGGGTGGGTGATGGGTGACGCCGACGTCGGCCCCATCGAGGGGCAGGTGCTCCTGCTCGCCGCGGCGAAGGCGAGCGTCCCCGGTGAGCGCCTCCCGCCGCTCGTCCGCCGTGTCGAGGAGCATCTCTCCGGGGAGCTGCCCGAGTACCGTCGGCGCTACGAACTCGCCTGCGAGACCGACGACTGCGCCTGTTTCTTCGTCGAGACCGGCCACTGGGAGGACCTAGGGACGGCTCTCTCGTTCGATCGACGCGAGACCGACGCGGTCAGGCGGGCACACACCGAACAGCTCCGGCGGATCGGCTCGCGCCTCGACCGCAGGGCGGAGTTCGAGGCAGCCCTCGACATCAGGGAGCCGCTTCTGATCGGGCTGTAGCCTCGATCGCCTCGCAGATCACGTCGAGGCCGGTCTCGGCCTGCTCGTGGGTCATCACGAGCGGCGGCAGGAGCCTGAGCACCTCGTCGTTCCGGCCCGCCGTCCAGACGAGCACGCCCCGTTCGTAACAGTCCTTTCGAATCGCCTTCACCGTCTCCGGGTCGGGTTCGCCCTCCTCCGTCGCGAACTCCGCGCCGATCAGCAGCCCCTTTCCGCGGACCTCGATCAGCCCCGGCACGCCCTGCCCGGCCTCGCGGAGCCGCGAGCGGACGTACTCGCCGAGCTCTCTGGCGTGAGCGAGCAGGCCGTGGGCCTCGATGTACTCGATCGCTCTCACCCCGCCGACCATCGCGGGGACGTTCCCCCTGAACGTGCCGACGTGGCCGCCGGGTCCCCAGGTGTCGAGCTCCTCGTGGTAGGCGAGCGCGCCCAGCGGGAGTCCGGCACCCCCGATCCCCTTCGCCAGCGGCATCGCGTCGGGGGTGACGTCCCAGTGGTCCGAGGCGAACCACTCGCCGGTACGCCCGAAGCCGACCTGGATCTCGTCGGCGATGAGGGGGATCCCGTTGTCGTCGGCGATCTCCCTGAGTCCGGGGAGAAAGCCCTCCGGGGGGACGACGACGCCGCCTTCACCCTGGATCGGCTCGACCCAGATCCCCGCCGGGTTCGCGAGCCCCCCGTAGGGGTCCTCGATCGCCGTGCGCACGGCTTCGAGCGCCCTCGCACAGCTCATCTCGCCACAGCAGTCCTCGCTGGGACAGACCGCCCGCGCGTCGCCACCGCCTCGCTCCCGCACCGGATAGGGGTAGGGGACGTGGACGACGTCCGGGAGCAAGGGCGTGTAGTTCTCCTTGTACTTCACCCCGCCCGTGAGGCTCATCGCGCCGGAAGTGCCGCCGTGGTAGGCCCCGTGGAAGGCGAGGAGGCCCCGTCCGCCGGTGTTCGCCTTCGCGAGCTTGATCGACGCTTCGATCGCGTCGCTCCCGCTCGGCCCGCCGAAGACCACCCGATTCCGCCCGCGCAGTCCTGCGGGTAAGATCCGGTCGAGCGTCTCGATGAACTCGATCCGCGCCTCGGTCGGGAAGTCGATCGTGTGGACGAGCCTGTCGGTCTGCTCGCGGACCCCCTCCAGCACGTAGGGGTTCGAGTGGCCCACGTTGAGCACGCCGATGCCCGCGAAGAAGTCGAGGAAGACGTTGCCGTCGACGTCGCGGACGGTCGCGCCCCGGGCCTCGTCGGGAACGAGCGGGATCGCCCGCGGGTAGGCGACCGCGTTCGAGTCGATCTCGCGCTGACGGTCGAGTAGCTTCTGTGCCCGCGGTCCGGGAAACGGCGTCTCGACGTGCGGCGCCTCGTCGATGTGGAGTTCGTCTATCGGCGGCCCTGTAGCCATGGCGCTCGTTCGCAGCCCGTCGTATAGGCGTTTGCGCCGGTCGAGTAGAAAGCCGTTTGTCGCTCAGGCGGGTAGGAGGGGCGTGAGCGAGGACCTCTCCGTCGACGACTTCCACGACGCCCTCCAGGCGCTCCGAACGCCCGTCGCGACCGCGAGCGAGGTCGCCCGCGCGGTCGGCTGTACGCAGGAGGAGGCCGACCGCGCGCTCTCGACACTGGTCGAAGCGGGTCGGGTCGGCCGCCGCGGGGTCGAGACCGATCCCGTCGTCTTCTACCCCGTCGCCTGGGACTCGCAGGTCGAGCGCGAACGCGTCGTCGTCTTCCCCGAGCGTCGCGAGGTGGTCGTCTCCCACCCGACGCAGTTCACCCGGGCACGGCTGGCCGGCTTCGCCTACCTCGTCGACCGGAACCGGTCGGGCGACTACCTCTACCGGATCAGGGAGGAGGACGTCTGGGGGACGCCACACGACGACGTCGAGTCGCTCCTCTCCACCGTCCGCGACGTCCTCGGCGGGCGATCTCCCCACTTAGAGGAGTGGATCGAGCGGCAGTACAGACGCGCCAGGCAGTTCACCCTCCGGACCCACGCGGACGGATACACGGTGCTGGAGGCCGACAGCGAGAGCCTGATGGGCAACGTCGCCCGGCGCGTGCTCGACGAGGAGCAGCTTCACGCGCCGATCTCCGACACCGAGAGCTGGGTTCGAGAGGGCTCCGAGGCCGAGATCAAACGGATCCTCTACGAGGAGGGCTACCCCGTCCGCGACGACCGGGAACTCGACCCCGGTGACGCACTCGATCTCACCCTCACGCTCCCGTTCAGGGAGTACCAGCGAGACTGGGTCGAGCGCTTCACCGAGAGCGGGTCGGGCGTACTCGTCGGTCCGCCCGGAAGCGGCAAGACCGTCGCCGCAATGGGCGCGATGGAGGCCGTCGGCGGCGAGACGCTGATACTCGTCCCCTCGCGCGAACTCGCCGCCCAGTGGCGGACCGCGCTCTCCGAGCACACCTCGCTGAGCGAGGAGGAGATCGGCGAGTACCACGGCGGCGAGAAGGAGATCCGGCCGGTGACGATCGCTACCTACCAGACTGCGGGGATGGACAGACATCGGGGACTGTTCGACTCACGGCGGTGGGGGCTGATCGTCTACGACGAGGCCCACCACATCCCCGCGCCGATCTTCCGGACGAGCGCACAGTTGCAGTCGAAACACCGGCTCGGACTGACGGCGACCCCCGTCAGGGAGTCCGAGGACGAACGCGAGATCTTCACGCTGATCGGCCCGGCGATCGGGACCGACTGGTCGGCGCTGTTCGACGCCGGCTTCGTCGCGGAGCCGGAGGTCGAGATCCGCTACGTCCCGTTCGACGAGGCGGCCGAGGAGGCCTACGCGCGGGCGGAGGGCTACGAGAAGCGAAAGCTCGCCTCGGAGAACCCGGCGAAGCTCCCGGAGATCGAACGGATTCGCGAGGAACACGGAGCGGAGAAGGCGCTGATCTTCGTGGAGTGGCTGGACCAGGGCGAACGGTACGCAGAGGCGCTCGACGTACCGTTCGTGAGCGGCGAGACCAGACACGCGAAACGCGAGCGCTACTTCTCGGAGTTCCGCACCGGGGTGAGAGAGACGCTGATCGTCTCCCGGATCGGCGACGAGGGGATCGACCTCCCCGATGCGGAGGTGGCGATCGTCGCCTCCGGTCTCGGCGGATCGCGCAGACAGGGCTCACAGCGTGCCGGCCGGACGATGCGGCCCGAAGGGACCGCCCGGATGTACGTCCTCGCGACACGGGGGACCACCGAGGAGACGTTCGCGCGCGACCAGCTCAGGCACCTGGAGTCGAAAGGCGTCCGCGTGCTCGAGGCGGACGCGGAGACGGTCGCCTCAGCCGGCGAGGTGGGTGAGGAGGTCGCTCTCGACGAGGACGTAGAGGCCGATGCAGACGAACACGAGCGGGACGAGTCGGTCGGCGGCGTCGACGAGCCGCCGGACGGGTGAGAGGCGAACGACTGCGACGGCCAGACCGACCCAGAGAACCGAGAGGACGACCATCGCGGCGGAGACGACACCCGCCTCCGCCACGGAGAGCACGGCGAAGAGCGGCACGTAGACCGCGAGGTTGTCCGCACCGTTGGCGATCCCGACGGCAGCGACGACCGACACCTGTCCGCTTTCACGCTCGTTTTCCCCGTCGAACGGCAGCCCTCCTCCCTCGCGGTAGGCCGTGACCCCGACGGCGATCGGGACGACTCCGAGCAGGCCGATCCACGGGCCGAGCGCCGCCTGTACGAGCGCCGCCAGCACGAGGCTCGTCCCGACCAGCACGGAGAACCCGATCACCTGACCGAGAAGGACGTGTGCCACCTGATACCGCCGCGAGAAGGCCGCCAGCGCGACCAGGTCGTCCAGGTTCGTGGTGACGAACCCGACGAGGGCGATGGCGAGGAGTGCGCTGGCGCTGGTCATCGCGAAAAATACGGAATCGAACCGGGGAGGATCAGTCGTCGGCCGGTGCGGGGGAGTCGCCCATCGAGACGCCGGTTCCGGGTCCGATGTCGATCTCTAGCTCTTCGAGTTTCTCCTCGCTCACGACGCCGTCGACCCAGCCGCGGTGGCTGTAGTACTCCTCTTTCATCTCCGGCAGCTCGCAGTACTCGCCCTCGCTCGCGCCCTGGCCGGGGATACCGTCCTCGAGGAAGCGCGCCGGCAGCGAGTCGTCCGAGCCGTCGAACCCGATAAGGTTGTTGTAGTAGCGTTCGAGGTTGTAGATCCGCTCGCCCGCCTTCATCAGTTCGTCCTCGCTTAGGTCGAGGCCGGTCATGCCGTTGTACTGGAGGACGTACTCCTCGATCCCCTCCGCGAAGGCGTTGAACTTGCAGATGTCGAAGCTGTCACTGATCGCGTGGAGGTCCTGGAAGAGCGCGGTGAGTTCGCCCTTGCCCTCCCACTCGTACGGGTCGACCTTCTCCGGGATGCCGAGGATCTCGGCGGCGGGCGTGTAGCCGCGCAGGTGACACGCGCCCCTGTTGGAGGTGGCGTAGGCGATCCCCATCCCCTTCATGCAGCGTGGGTCGTAGGCGGCGATCGACTGTCCCTTGACGTCCAGACGGCTGTCGTGGCCGTCGAAGGCGTCGGCGACGCCGATCTGGCTCTCGCCGAGCGTCTCGGCCAGCTCGTCCTCGCGGTGGGCGATCCGCTCGATCATCGTGATCATCTCGTCGGCGTCGCCCCAGTCGATACCGTCTTCGATCTTCCCCTCCTCGGTCAGCTCCATCGCCATCGCCATCATGTTGCCGACCTCGATCGTGTCCACCCCGAGGTCGTTACACCGGTCGATCATCACGGCGATCTTGTCGCGGTCGTCGTTCGCGGAGTTGGTCCCGAGCGCCCAGGCGGACTCGTACTCGAAGGACTCCATCCGGACGTTCATCTCCTCGCC
>SKWB01000301.1 GCA_007129135.1 Halococcaceae archaeon
CGGCCTCCGGCATCGCGGTCCCGAGTTCGGCGATGCTGATCGCCGCCGGGACGACGAGCAGGCCGGCGACGAGGAACGCGAGGATCACCGCCGGGCCGGCCTCGGCCATCGCGAGCCCCGGGAGGATGAAGATCCCGCTGCCGATCATCGCCCCCATGCTGATGGCGATCACCGGGACGAGCCCGAGGTCCCGCTCGAGGTCCTTACCCATATGGTGGACGGACGGAGGGCCCGACAGTTAACCGGTTCGGTCACCCAGTGACCGACCGGGGTTCGTCCCGGTCCGGGGTCGAACGGGTGATCGCGGTCCGCGGTGGCGTCGCCCGGTCGTCGGGTCGTACGGACCGTTGTCCGTCGTTTCAGGAGCGACCGCCGGGCGGTCCGGGTGGAGAGTGACCGTATCACGAGGGCGGTCGTAACTGGTTACCGGTGATCGCCGACTCGTCGGGGCGATCACCGGATGTGAGACTACAACCGTCCGTATCAGTCGTCGCCCGCGACGGCCCCTTCCGGCGAGCCACGACCGAACAGCCGCTCGCGGATGCTCCGCGCCGAGGGGCGTTCGGCGAGCAACACCGAACACTCGACCTCGTCGATCACGTCGAAGACGAGCGAACCACGCACCAGCCGGGAGAGCAGGCCGCGTTCGGTCGCGCCGATGATCACCAGCGTGCGCCCCTCGGCGGCGCGCGCGATCGCCCCCTCCACGTCGCCGGAGTCGTCGATCAGGATCTCCGCGTTCGGCAGGCCGTGCTCCGCGGCCCAGTTGCCCAGGAAGGCGTGGCCGGCGGCGCGCTCGTCCTCGCCCTCGACGACGTGCAAGAGCGCGACCTCCGACCCCGCCTGATCGCGGAGCGTGGCCGCGATCTCCGCCGAGAGCTCGGAGTCCGGCCCACCGGCCGTGGGGACCAGCACCCGATCCGTGGCGAGCCCCCGGTCCTTCAGGATGAGGAAGTCACACGGCAGGTCGTGGGTGAGTTCGTCGATCGGGCGCTGGGCGGTGCCAGCGGCCCAGGGTCTGTCGCTCCCCCAGCCCATCACGACCCGGTCCGCGTCGAAGCGCCGGGCGGCGTCGAAGACCTCCTCGAACGACCGGTGGGAGACGACGGTCGTCGTCTCGACGGGCACCCCGAGGGTCTCCGCCTCGCGCTCGGCGCGCTCGAGCAGCTTGCCCGACTCGGCGTCGATCCGGTCGATCTGCTCGGCACCGCGGTCTAAGGGTATCTGGTCGGGCACCTGGACGATGTGGACCGCGTGGACGATGCCGTCGTTTGCCTTCGCGACGGTGGCCGCCAGCGAGAGTAACACGCCCTCTGTCCGCGGGTTCGAGAGCGGGACCATCACCCGGTGGTCGCGCGAGACGTCCGGCTGGGCGACCTCGGCGGCGGCCACGGCGGCGTCGGGGAGCTCCTCCCTCCGCGAGAGGACGTACTCGCCGAGGATCCCCTCGTGGAGGGTGTGCTTCCGGGCGTAGAGGAAGTACCAGACGAGCGCGGCGACGACGAACAGGACGCTCAGGAGGATCTCCGCGGTCGCCATGAAGCCGATCAGCCCGATCGAGAGCACCGCGCCGAGGATCGGCGTGAGCGGGTAGAGCGGGACGGTGAAGTCGGGGTCGTACTCGGGGAGGTCGGCCTGACGGAAGACGATCAGCGCGACGTTCGTGAGCGCGTAGACGATCAGGTGGAGGACGCTCGCCGCCTGCGCGAGGATCGCGAGGTCGCGGCCGAGCGCGGCGATGAAGAAGACGATCATCGATCCCGTCACGAGGATCGAACGGTAGGGCGTCGCGAACCGGGGGTGGATCTCGTTGAGCCAGTCGGTGACGATCTTGTCCCGGCCCATCGCGAAGTTGATCCGGGCAGAGGAGAGGATCGAGGCGTTCGCCGACGACGCCGTCGCGAGCAGCGCGCCGAGGGTCATCACGGTCGCCGCGGCGGCCGCGATCCCGGCGGGGAACGCCACCTCGGCGGCCTGGGCGACCGGCGCGTCGAGGTCGAGGTCGGGCCACGGGACGACCCCGAGCATCACGGTGACGAGGATCGCGTAGACGACCGTGACGAACGCGACACTCCCGAGCACCGCGATCGGGAGGTTCCGTCCGGGGTTCTTCAGCTCCTCCGCGACGGTCGCGATCTTCGCGTAGCCCAGGAAGGAGACGAAGACGAGCGCGGTCGCCGGCAGGACAGCGCCGTAACCCGCGTCGGTCGGCGCCCAGCCACCCTCGCCGACGAGCGTCGCGTAGTCGAACGAGAGCCAGCCGGCGAGCGCGAACGCGGTGAGGATCGCGAGCAGGATCAGGACGATCACCGTCTGGATCCCGCCGGTCTCCTTCGCGCCGATGTAGTTGATGCCGACGAACAGGACCCCGGCGATCAGCGCGCCGACCTGGACGTCGTTGAGGAAGAGGATCGAGGGCAGCGGCGCGAGCGTCGCGAGATACTGGCCGAAGCCGATACAGTAGAAGGCGCTCGCGAACGCGAGTCCCATCCAGTCGCCGAGGCCGGCGATCGATCCGAACGACGGGCCCAGAGAGCGGTTGATCCAGTAGTAGGCACCGCCGGCTTTCGGCATCGCGGTACCGAGTTCGCTCACCGCGAAGGCGTTGATGAACGCGATCATCCCCCCGATGACGAACGAGAGGACGACGATCGGTCCGGCCTCCTGGGCGGCGATCCCCGGGAGGACGAAGATGCCCGCCCCGATCATCGTGCCGATGCCGATCGTCAGCGCCGAGAGCAGGCCGAGGTCCTTCGCGAGTTCGGCGTCCTCAGCCACCGCTCGGCCCCCCGGTGGTCCCCGGTCGTCGGCGAGTGAACCGAACTGTCACGGTGGCTCTACGCCTACCGGAGACCTTAGTTCGACCGGAACCGTCTCGGCACGCGAGTCGCGTGCCCTGGGCCGTTCGCGCTGGTCGACAGCCGTCGAGCGATCACTCGACGACGGTCACGGGAATCGGCGCGGCCCTGATGACCGCCTCAGCGACGCTCCCCACCAGCACTCGGCTCGCACCGGAGCGACCGTGCGTGCCGATCACGATCCGGTCGACTTCGGTGGCATCGGCGTAGGCGGGGATCGCGTCCGCGGGATCGCCCGCGATCAGTTCGGTCTCGATCCCGACGCCCGCCTCCTCCGCGGTCGCTCGCGCCCGATCGAACAGCGCCTCCGCCTCGGCGGTGCGTCCCTCGATCGCCTCGTCGGCGTCCGCGGATCGGCCGCCGGTCATGGTCTGGTAGCTGTCGAGGCTCGTCGTCTCCGCGACGTGGAGGACGGTGATCGTCTCGTCGGGGTGTTCCGAGAGCGCGAACGAGAGCGCCGCCTCCGCGGGGTCCGAGTCGTCGATCGGGACGAGGACGTGCAGCGTCATGGGCCAGATACGCGAAGCCGGCTATAAAACCTCAGTCGAACCGGAGGAACTGCCGGTCGTACTCCGGATCGCCCACGCGCGGGTGGAGGATGACGAACGACTCGGGCGGGAGTTCGGCCAGCCGACCCGGAACGTCCCGGAGTTCGTTGTGCCAGCCGATCTCGCCGG
This sequence comes from Halococcaceae archaeon, assembly GCA_007129135.1. Classification (GTDB taxonomy): domain Archaea; phylum Halobacteriota; class Halobacteria; order Halobacteriales; family Halalkalicoccaceae; genus Natronorarus. Next base: position 3,536 of record SKWB01000301.1, read on the forward strand.
GGCGCGAGGAGAGCACCGCGATCAGGTCGTCCGGCTCGGCGGCCTCGGAGAGCGTCGGGAGCACGTCGCCCCACCCGGAGAGCCCGTGGAACTCGGTGCTCGCCTCCGGCTCGACGAGTCCGAACCGCTCTTCGTACTCGCTCGGCTCGTCCTCGACGACGAAGACCGTGAGCCTCACCCCGAGACGGTCGGCGAGCTTCTTCACGAGGTGGACGGTCTCGAAAAAGCCCTCGTGGTGGTCGACGCCGCTGGGGACGACGACGAAGATCCGTCTCGTCGTGTTGATCGGGTGGCCCAGCCTGGCGACGAGCACGGGGAGTCTCGTCGTGGCGAGCACCTGGTCGATGACGCTGCCGAACATCCGCTGGCTGACCGACCTGCTCGCGTCCCAGCCCATCATGATGAGGTTCGCCTGCACCTCGATCGAGCCCTGGACGATGCCGGATGCGGGGTTGTGGTTGATCCGCGTCTCGGCGTCCACGGGCACCTCCGCCTCGTTACCCACCTCGGTGAGCCCCTCCAGTTCCTCCTGGGTCGCCGCGACCGTCTCCTCGGTGTTCCCCCCCGTGTTCGGACGGATCACGGTGAGGAGGTGGACCGGTTCGTCGCGCTCTTCGCCCTTCAGGACGAACGCGAACTCGAGCAGCCGGCGCTGGAGTTCGGCGTTGTGCGAGAGCGGGAGGAGGATCCGGGGGTCCATCGCCGCGCCGCCGCCGAACTCGACGTCCTTGCCGAGCGCGAGGCGCTGGCCGGCGCGTTCGGTCAGCCAGGGGCTCACGACCGCCGTGACGAGCAGCATCAGCACCACCGCGTTCAACACCGCCTCGGTGAACAGCCCCTCCTCGAAGCCGATGAGCGTGATCGCCAGTGCGGCGGCGGCCTGGCCCGTCGAGAGCCCGAAGATGACGCCGCGCTCGTTCTCGTCGTAGCCCTGGATCCGACTGACCGTCCAGGCGGCGACGTACTTCATCGAGATCATCACGACGATGATCGTCGCGGCGATCTGGAGCGTCGCCGGCCCGTCGAGGATCACGCCGAAGTCGACGAGCATCCCCACGTGGATGAGGAAGAAGGGGATGAACAGCGCGTTGCCGACGAACTCGATCCTCGTCCGCAGGGTGCCGCCTTCCGGGATCAGTCTGTTCAGCGCGATCCCGGCGACGAACGCCCCGAGGATCGGCGCGATGTCGAGCAGTTCGGCGAGGCTGGCGGCAGCGAAGAAGACCGTCGCCACCAGGAGGAACTCGAAGTAGCTCTCCTCGCTGAAGTTCTGGAAGAACCACCGCGCGATCGGCGGGGCGACGAACCAGGTGCCCGCGAAGAGGATCCCCAGCGAGACGAAGATCTCGACGAAGAGCACGAGGGTGAGTCCGCCGTCGATCGCGCCGACGACGATCGCGAGGATGATCAGCGCGAGCGTGTCGGTGAAGAGGATGCCGCCGAAGACGGCGGTGACCGCCGGGTTCTGCGTGATGCCGTACTGGTTGACGATCGGGTAGGCGAGCAGCGTGTGCGAGGCGAACACCGCCGCGAGCAGGAGCGAGGCCCAGATGCTCAGGTCGAGGATCAGGACACCCGCTGCGGTACCGACGATCAACGGGGCGAAGAAGCTCGTCAACCCGAAGATCGCGGCTCCCTCCGGGTCCTCGGCGAACCCGCGCAGGTCGAGTTCGAGGCCGACGGTGAAGAGCAGGTAGATGAGGCCGACCTCTCCGAGGAGTATGATCGCGTCGCCGTGGTCGACGAGTCCCGTCCCCCCGGGACCGAGCGCCGCACCGAGGAGGACGATTCCGACGATGCCCGGCTGGCCGAGTCTCTTGATGACCAGCGGGCCGATGAGGAAGGCGGCGATGGCGAGCGTGAAGACGAACACCGGTTCGTCGATGGGTACCTCTGGGATCTCGAGGAAGGCTAGGGAGAGCATCAGTCAACGGGGTCCGTCTACCGGTCGGCGCAGGTGAAGTGGAGGATCGATACAGTTCATCGTAAGTTTATGAACGATCGTGGGGTTATTCGTCGTTTTCGAGGAATGCAGTTCGCGATTCTCCAGCGAGGTGCATAAGCCTATGGAAACACGTGTGGCTTCGCGACACTCCCGGTCAGACCGAGAGGCGCTCGGCGATCACACCCCGAACGCTCACGATCGAGCCGAAGAAGCCCCCGAGCGAGCGGTCGACGTCTCGGTTGCTCTCGCCGCCCATCGTCATCGCATTCACGAACCGAGGTTCCGCGCGAGTTCGCCCTCCCCCTCGCTCACGGGCGTGCCTCGTAGTCGGCGACGGGCGTGCTCGCCCCGTGACCGGTGTTCCTGGAGGTCGGAACCGTACCGAGAGGTGTGCGGCTCACCGGACGACCGTCACCGGCGTCGGCGACCGACGGACGACCCGTTCCGCGACGCTCCCCAAGAGGAGCCGTTTCGCACCGGTGTTCCCACGGCTGCCGATCACGACCAGGTCCACGCCCTGCTCGTCGGCGTACCCGACGATGGTCTCGGCCGGAGTCCCGGTCTCGGTGGCCGTCGAGATCTCGACGCCGTGGTTCGACGCCTGGGTCTCGGCCGCTCTCAGGAGGTCGTCGGTCTCCGCTTCGATCCTCTCCTCGATCCGTTCGTGCGCGATGCCGGCCGCCTCACCGCCACCGTAGGTGTAGGCGTTCGAGGGGTCTTTCGCGTGGAAGGCGACGATCTCGTCGCCCGCGTGTCGGGAGAGGGCGTACTCGAGCGCCTCACGGGAGTCGGTCGAGTCGTCGATCGGAACGAGGACGGTTCGGGTCATGCTCGACGGTTATCGACGGCGACGCAAAAGCGCCAGCGCGGCGAGTGCCGACTCAGGGTGGCGATCGACGGCCCTCACGGGAGGCGACGCGATTCAGAGACCGGCGGAGCGCTCGGGCCGCCGATCGACCGTCCCCGCCCGTGCCACCCCGCCCAGGAGTTCGACCTCGTGGCCGGGGCGGTCGGCACAGCTCCTCGCCCCGCCAACGGTCCGGACCTCGCCGTCGTCCGAGACGTAGACCGGCGCGATCCGCCCGCAGGACCGACATCGACCGACGCCCTTCGTCCCGTCGTGGACGGATCCCATCTAGATCCCCCCGTTTGCGGTGCGGTCGGCACCGACCGCGCCGCCCCGTTGGAGGCTGCGGGCGGTCGTACAGTGGAGACAGCCGTCGATTCGGTCGTCGTTGTCGCCGAAGACCCGGGCGAACTCGGGGGTGAC
>SKWB01000182.1 GCA_007129135.1 Halococcaceae archaeon
GACGACGACGTGTTCTTCCACATGGAGGACGTCGGCGGTGAAGACCTGACCGAAGGCACCGAGATCGAATTCGACATCGAACAGGCCCCGAAGGGCCCCCGCGCGACGAACGTCGTCCGCAACTAACCCGACCCCCACCTCGCACGAGCGACACGGGATCGGTTTTCCGTTTCTTTCACGACCCCCCAGAGACGGCTCCGGAGGTTCGTGACGGGTGATTTCGACTCACAGCCGAGGGTCTCTCAGCCCGTCCGCGTCCGCTCGTAGGCCGCGCCGCCGAGACAGCCGATCGGTATCGTCAGCCAGAACGTCCACGCGAAGGCGGCGAGACCGACGAGCGCGACGAACCACCCCGCCTCGGTCAGCAGCGTCCCCGTCGAGGCGGGGCCCGAGCCGAACGCGAGGGTGACGACGAGAAGGTAGAGTCCGACGAGCGAGACGAGGTAGGTCACGACCGTCGCGAGCAGTCCGCCGAGCAGGCCTCCGAACCGGCCTCCCTCCGGAAGCACGCGCCAGACGGCGAGCGCCGAGACGAACGCGGCGGGCACTATCAGCGGGACGGCCGACAGCGCGACCAACGAGAGCGCGGGATCACCGAGACCGAGCGGGGCCGAGAGGACCATCACGAGCGAGAAGAGGAGCGCGACGGCGAGCGCTGCCATCGCTCCCGCGTAGCCGGCGCCGACGTCACGTCGATCGGCCCCCGGCAACCGCTCGCGGATGCGCCCGAAGACCGGGTGTCGACCGGTGGCGCTCATACCCTATCTAATCCGTCATGTCGTAAATACGTTCGGAGTGCGTACAGAGGGGGAAGCCGGAACACTCAGGTCGGCTTCCGCCCCTCGATCGTCGCCGAGACGATCAGCTCCTCCAGGTCGTGCTCGTCGGACCACTCGCGGATGAACGCCGCGCTCTCCTCTTTGGGTTCGATCCGGATCCCCTCGAACCCCACAGCGGAGAGCATGGTCTCCAGCTCGTCGACGGTCGCCGCGCCCGCGACACAGCCGGCGAGGCTGTCGAGGTCCGTCGCGATTTCCTCGGGGATCTCCGCCCCCGCGACGACGTCCGAGACCGCGAGACGTCCCCCGGGGCGCAGGACACGATAGGCCTCCTCGAACACCCGCTCTTTCGCCGGCGAGAGGTTGATCACGCAGTTCGAGACGATCACGTCGACGGAGCGGTCGGGAACTGGCAGGTGTTCGATCTCGCCCAGCCGGAACTCGACGTTCTCGCTCCCGTTCCGCTCGGCGTTCTCGCGTGCCCGCTCGACCATCTCCGGGGTCATGTCGACGCCGATCACCCGGCCCCCTTCCCCGACCTCGCGAGCGGCGAGGAAACAGTCGAAGCCGCCGCCCGAGCCGAGGTCTAGTACCGTGTCACCCGGTTCGAGGCTCGCGATCGCCGTCGGGTTGCCGCAGCCGAGGCCGAGGTTCGCGCCCGCCTCGACCGCGTTCACGTCCTCGCTGTCGTATCCCAATCGTTCGCCGTAGCCCTCGTCCGTGGGGCCACCCCGGTCGCTCTCGCCGTCGTCACAGCAGCCGCCGGACTCCGCGATCCGGCCGTACCGCTCGCGGACGGCCGCTCGTTGGGCACGCTCGCGCTCGCCGCTCATCGGTCCACCTCGTCGAGCGCCGCACAGAGCCGCCTCGCGCGGTCGGTCGGGCCGTAGTAGCGCCACCGACCCTCCTTCCGGCGGGTGAGCAGCCCCGCATCGTGGAGTTCCGAGAGCGCGCGGCTCACCGTGCTCTGGCTCGCCTCGACGAGGGGGACGAACTCGCAGGCACAGACCTCCCCGTCGGCGGCGAGCGCCGAGCGCAACAGCGCGTAACGTGTCTCCGAGCCCGCAGCCGAGAGCGCGCGCACGTCCCGTTCGAGCCGTTCCGGCGGGAGTCCGTGGTCGACCCCCGAGCAGCAGTCGGTTCGTTCGATCAGCCCATCCATGTATGTTTGTATGGCCATCTATGCATATGAAACTGCCGGACGGATCGAGAGGTCGGGCCTCGCTGGCATCTCTCCGTCTACTGGTCCTCGCGTTCCCGTTCGAACTCGCCTAGACGATCAGTGTGAGTAGCCTCGGCGGACCCCGATGGGTCACACTCCTCGAGCGAGAGACCGAGTCGTCGCCGATATACGTCTCCGAAGCGTCCCTCCCCCATGGCAGACCGCTTGCTCCGCGTGAACGCGTACACGACGCTCGACCTGGCGGACGCCGAGGTACGCGGTCACGGCTGGCAGGAAGAGGCGTTCGCGGTCGTGAATGCGACGAGCGCGCGAGAGGAGCCCGAACACGTCGAACTCCAGATCGAACTCGACGAGATCGACGACCTCCCGGCCCACGCGGAGACGGTTCGGCTCTCGCCCGAGGAGGCGAGAACGCTGGCGGCGGAGCTAGAGCGACACGCGACACGGGTCGAGGAGTCCGATCGGTCCTGATCAGGGCGTCGAGCGCTCCGAAAGCACCGCGTTCACCGCCGCCCCGAGCAGGACGAGGGTCGCACCCAGGTAGAGCCAGGTGAGAAAGAGGAGCACCGCACCGATGATCCCGTACGCCTGGTACTGGTCGGCGTTCGCGGCGTAGAGCGAGAACAGCGCCTGGAGTACCACCCAGCCGGCAGCCGCGAGCACCGCACCCGGGACCACCTCCCGGACCGAGTGGCCCGGGGGAGACATCACCGTGTAGAGCGGGAGGAAGACGACGACGAGACCGAGGCCGAGTCCGAGAGAGGTGAGCGCCCCGGCGAACGGGACCGCCGCGGCCGCCGCGTCCCCCGCGACCGCCTCGACGGCGACCAGCGCGACGAGCGCGACGACGACCGTCAGGATCACCACGAGGCCGTGTTTCACCTGGTCGAGGATCGGGGTCTCGCCCGCGTAGCGATAGAGGTCGTCGAAGGCGACGTCGATCGCGCGGAACACCTTGAGCGCGCTCCAGCCGAGCGCGAGCAGCCCGCCGACGGACGCCCCGAGCTGGCCGGTCTCGCCGCCGAGCGCCTCCTCGACGACCTGCTCCCCGCTGTCGGAGAGGTACTCCTCGGTCAGCCCCACGACGGCGGTCGCGAGTCCCTCCTCGCCCAGCGCCGATCCGACCACCAGCGTGAGCAGGAGGAGGGGGATGACCGAGAAGAAGGCGTAGTAGGCGATGCTCGCGGCCATGAACGTGAGCCCCTCCTCGCGGGCACGTTCGACCACGACGCGACCCGTCTCGATGGCTCCCATCGTCTATCGTTCGCCCCAGAGCGGCCAATAGCTTGGTGTTGCATCGGCCACCTCCTGCCGCAGCCTTTTGCCGGCGAGCGTCGTAGACGACGCATGCACGTTCTGGTTCCCGTCGACGATTCGGACCCCTCGCGGGAGGCGCTCGCGCTCGCCTGCGAGACCTATCCCGACGCCCGGATCACCGCGCTGCACGTCCTCGAGCCGATGCACGACGAGCCGGCGATGTGGCTCTCTGAGGAGCAGCGGAAGGAGGCCGCCGAGGAGGAGACCGGGGAACTCTTCGACGGACTACGGAAGACCGCCGAGGAGTACGGCGTCGACCTGCGGACCGAGTCGGTCTACGGGACGCCCGCGCGGGCGGTCGTGGCGTTCGTCGAGGAACACGACGTCGACCACGTCTTCGTCGGGAGCCACGGCCGGACGGGGGCCTCGCGGGTGCTGCTGGGCAGCGTCGCCGAGGGAGTCGTCCGGCGCTCTCCGGTGCCGGTTACGGTCGCCCGGTAGAGACGACAGCGTTATGCGCGGGCCGGCCGTCGCATGCCGTAGAAATGGGGGCGATAGAGGACGTCTACGACGACCTCGACACCGACGTCCCGCTCTCCGAGTTCAGGGCGGCGGTCGAGGCGAAGGTCGAACAGATGGGTGGGCTCGCGGACGACGAGACCGCAGCGATGCTGATCGCCCACGAGCTCTCCGACGACGAGGTCTCGGGCGTCGCCGACATCGAGCCGGGGGTGGAGGAGGTGAAGTTCCTCGCGAAGGTCACCTCCGTCGGCGAGCTGCGCACCTTCGAGCGGGAGGGCGAGGACGAGCCGGGGAGGGTCGTGAACGTCGAGGCGGCCGACGAGACGGGCGTCGTACGCCTCGCCTTCTGGGACGACCAGGCCGCCGCCGTCGCCGAAGAGGGCTTCGAGGAGGGCACCGTCCTCCGGGTGAAGGGCCGCCCGAAGGAGGGGCTGAACGGCATCGAGGTGAGCGTCTACGAGGCACAGGTCGACGAGGACGCCGAGATCGAGGTGGCGCTCACCGACGAGGTCCGGATCGAGGACCTCGCGCTCGGCCAGTCGGACGTGAGCGTCGAGGGACGGGTGCTCGACGTCGGCTCGATCCGGACGTTCGACCGCGACGACGGTTCCGAGGGGCGGGTCGCGAACCTCTCGATCGGCGACGAGACCGGTCGGGTCAGAGTGACGCTCTGGGACGAGCGGACCGAGGAGACCGAGGCGGTGTCGGTCGGCGAGAGCGTGGAGGTGGTCGACGGCTACGTCAGGGAGCGCGACGGCAGCCTCGAACTCCACGTCGGGAACCGGGGTGCGGTGGAGACGATCGACGCCGAGATCGAGTACGTCCCACAGACGACGCCGATCGAGGCGCTCGAACTCGACCAGGTCGTGGACATCGGCGGGGTGATCCGGTCGGTCGATCCGGTCAGGACGTTCGACCGCGACGACGGCTCCGAGGGACAGGTCAGGAACGTCCGCGTGCAGGACGAGACCGGCGACATCCGGGTCGCGCTCTGGGGCGAGAAGGCCGACGTCGACCTCGGGCCGGGCGACACCGCCTACTTCACCGACGTGGAGATCAGGGACGGCTGGCAGGAGGACCTCGAGGCCTCCGCCGGCTGGCGCTCGACGGTGACCGTGATGGACGCGTCGGGTCCCGCTCCTACGAGTTCCGACGGCTCGGCGAGCCTCTCGTCGTTCGGCGAGAGCGCGGACACGGGCGCGACCGGGTCGACGGCGGAGGCCGACGACGCGGAGAGCGCGTCCGAACCCGGAGGGACGACGATCGGGGACGAGGAGGACGGCGGGGGCGGAGCCGAGGGCCGCGAGGAGGGGGCGGTCGTCGAGTTCACGGGCGTCGTCGTCCAGCCGGGCGATCCGACGATCCTCGACGACGGCGAGGAGACGATGCGCGTCGTGACCGACGCCGATCTCAGCCTGGGCGAGGAGGTCACCGCCAGGGGGACGATGCGGGAGGGCCGACTCGACGCGGAGGAGCTGTTCTGATGGATAAACCCTTAAGCGCTCCACCGGTACGAAGGGGATATGGGCGTTGAGCTACCGTTCGCGCCGGTCGACGCGATCATCAGACGGAACGCGGACGGGCTACGAGTCAGTGCCGACGCCGCCGAAGCGCTCGCCGAACGGATCGAGGACCGGGGATCGACCCTCGCGGTCGACGCCGCCGAACGGGCGACCGCCGACGGACGGAAGACCCTGATGGCCGAGGACTTCGGCGTCGGGTCCGTTCCCGACGCGGAGACGCTCGAACTCCCGATCGCGCCGGTCGACCGGATCGCACGCATCGAGATCGACGACAGCTACCGCGTGGGGATGGACGCCCGGATCGCGCTCGCGGAGATCCTGGAGGGGTACGCCGACGAGGTCGCGGCGGGGGCGACCACGCTCGCCCACCACGCGAAGCGGCGAACGGTGAAAGCAGAGGACGTCGAGACCTACCTCGAACTGGTCGGCTGAACCATGCGATTCGGCTACACCGAGACCTGTCTGGAGCACGACACCGGCGAGCGACACCCGGAGACCGCAGACCGGCTCCGGGCGATCAGACGCGGCCTCGCGAGAAAGTACGGCGTCGAGTACGTCGAGGCGGAGCAGGCGAGCGTCGAGGCGGTCGAGGCGGTTCACGACCCGGCGTACGTGGAGGAGGTCCGGGAGTTCTGTGCGGGGGGTGGCGGGAACTGGGACCCCGACACGGTCGCCGTGGAGGCGACCTGGGAGGCCGCGCTCGCGAGCGCGGGCCTCGCCCAGTGGGCCGCGGAGGAGGCGGTGTCGGGCGCAGAGGGCCGCGAGACGCCCTTCTCGATCGGCCGACCGCCGGGTCACCACGCGCTCTCGGACGACGCGATGGGCTTCTGTTTCTTCAACAACGCGGCGGTCGCCGCACAGGCGACGCTCGACGCCGGGACCACCGAGAGCGTCGCGATCCTCGACTGGGACGTCCACCACGGCAACGGCACCGAGGAGATATTCGAGGACCGCGGCGACGTCTTCTACCTCTCGATCCACGAGCAGGGGCTCTACCCGGGGACGGGAGCGATCGAGGAGACCGGCGAGGGCGAGGGCGACGGGGCGACCCTCAACGTCCCGCTCGCCGCCGGTGCCGACGACGCCGACTACGGCTACGTCTTCGAGCGGGTGATCGTCCCGGCGCTCACGGGGTTCGACCCCGACCTGCTGATCGTGAGCGCGGGCTTCGACGCCCACCGCCACGACCCGATCTCACGGATGCGCGTCTCGACCGACGGATACGGCTCGTTCACCCTCGCACTCGAGGAGTTCTCGGAGGAGAGCGATACCCCCCTCGCGTTCGTCCTCGAAGGGGGCTACGGCCTCGACACGCTCTCGGAGGGCGTCGCGATGGTCCACGAGGTGTTCGACGGCCACCGACCGCTCGAACCGGACGGCGAACCGACGGACGCGACCCGGGAGCTGGTCGACGACCTCAGAGGGCGTCACGGCCTCGGGTCGTAGTA
>SKWB01000265.1 GCA_007129135.1 Halococcaceae archaeon
CCTCGACCAGCGCCTCGATCGCGTCGCCGAGCATCGAGAGGGCGATCAGGCGCATCTGCATGACGGTGTTGTGGATCGAGAGCTCCCCCGAGTCGAGGAAGTCCCGCAGCACGATCCGGCCGTCGGTCTCGGTGCTCACCTCGAAGCCGACGAGACCCGTCGTCACCGACCTGATCGCGCGGCGCTGTGTGTGTGTGATCTCGTCGGCTTCGAGGACGATCTCCGGAAAGCCGTTCACGTAGAGCGTGACGATCCGGCTGACCAGTTCGGTCTCCTCGACGTCCGAGATGTCGACGCTCGCGGCAGCCTCGGGGGGGTACTCGTTCGGCGTCGCGATCAGCGAGTCGGCCTCGCGGAAGAACGCGAGCTCCGTCCCGGCCTCGATGCCGAGGTCGGTCGCCCACTCCTTCGGCAGCGAGACGGTGAACGTCGACCCGCCCGTGATCTGAACCTTTCGGACCTCCATAGCACTGGTTCGCACCACCCGTACATAAGCCTGTCCAAAAGTATATAGAATACTCGAGATCGCCGATCGGGGTGAAAGAATCGCCGAAATTCTGAGCGTCACGAGCGAAGTACTGAGTCAACCCATCTCGCTCCGGAGTCATCTTCACACGACCTATCGAATTTAGAACCTTACCTGGAACGTCCTGAAAGTCGTTCAGAACGCTTTTCAGGGCATTTTGGAGCAAATCAGACGAAGGACGATCGGCTGCGAGTACCTTCCCCGGCATATCGATACGTCCCTATCGTTACTGGTATTTTCTCATCGTATAACTATATATTTCTCTTAGCAATTTACTTATGCCGTCCACACATCCGATCGATCGATGCCAAACGACCCATCGCGGATCACGGGTAGCACCTCGCGCCGAACGTTCATCGCGACGGCAGGCGCGGCGAGCGGGTTCTCGCTCGCTGGCTGTCTCGGCGGGGGTGGCGGGGGAGACGGTGGCGTCTCGGGAACGATCGAGGCCTCGGGAAGCAACACGGTCGCACCGATCACGGGTGCGGCCGCCGAGGACTTCGAGGCCGAGTACGGCGACGCGCAGGTCAACGTCGATCCACAGGGCACGGGGGCCGGGTTCTCGGAGTTCGCACAGGGCAACTCCGACATCCAGAGCGCGAGCCGCGAGATCGACGACGAGGAGGCCGCAGAGGCCGAGGAGAACGACGTCGAGTACTCGCTCTACACGATCGGGCAGGACGGCCTCTGCGTCGTGAAGAACGCGGAGAACGACTGGATGGACGAGATCAGCCTCGACGAACTCAGGGAGGTCTGGGAGTTCGAGTCCGAGATAGAGACGTGGAGCGATCTGAACCCCGACTATCCGGACGAGGAGATGATCCTCTACGCGCGTGACGACGCTTCCGGCACGTTCGACTACTTCACGCTCGAGATCAACGGCGAGGTCGGCAACATCCGCGACGACTACTCCGCACACAGCCAGACCGACAACGTGATGCAGGGGGTCGCCGCGGACCTGGGTGGCTTCGGCTGGGGTGGACTCGGCTACTACTTAGACTTCGAGGACGACCTCGAACTCCTCGCCGTCGAGAGCGACGAGGACGGCGAGTACTACCTCCCCGACGAGGAGAACATCGAGTCCGGGGTCTACTCGCCGCTGACCCGTCCGCTGTTCATCTACGTGAACCACGCCTCGCTGGAGGAGAACCCGGACCTACTCGGCTCGTTCGTCCGCTTTTACTTCAACGGCCAGCTCGACTTCGCGCCGGAGGTCGGCTTCTTCGCGACGCCGGACGAGCAGGTCGACGAGAACCACGACGAGTTCGACGGGGTCCTCTCCGATATGGGAATCGAGGACGAGATCACCGAGGAGCGGGCGTAGGTCGCGAGGTCGATGAGCACCGACACCGACCCGAGTCAGGGATTCGCGGACGAGATCGTCCGGAAAGACAACGCCGAGAACCGCCGCGTTCGACGGGGACTGTTCGGTTGTGCGGCGATCACCGTCCTGACGACGGTCGCGATCTTCGTCGTGCTGATCGACAACGCGTTCGGGTTCTTCTTCGACGTCAGGCTCTACGAGGCGACCTTGCAGGGTGGGGCGACCCAGCAGATCACGTTCACCGAGTACTTCACGGGGGCGCGCTGGGCGCCCTCGCACTCGACGCCCGACTTCGGCATCCTCCCGCTGATCAACGGGACGCTGATGGTCACGGTGGGGGCGGCGTTCGTCTCCATCCCGATCGGGACCGCGACGGCGATCTACCTCTCGGAGTACGCACGACCCGAGGTCAGATCGAAGCTCAAACCCGCCCTGGAAGTGCTCGCGGGCGTCCCGACGATCGTCTACGGCTTCTTCGCTATCTCCTTTATCACGCCGATCTTCATCCGACCCTTCTTCGAACTGTTCGGGGTTCGTGCGAGCTTCTTCAACGCGCTCGCGGCGATCATCGTCGTCGGCATCATGACGATCCCGATGGTGGCGTCGATCTCAGAGGACGCGATGCAGGCGGTCCCGGACGACCTCAGGAACGGTGCGTATGCGCTCGGGGCCTCGCGTCACGAGGTCTCGATGGGGGTCGTCCTCCCGGCCTCTATCTCAGGCGTGTTCGCGTCGTACATCCTCGCCATCTCGCGAGCGATCGGGGAGACGATGGCCGTCACCCTCGCGATGGGCGCCCAGCCCCGGATGTCGCTCAGCCCGCTCGTCGAGATGATGACGATGACCTCGTTCATGGTCTCGCGCGCACGCGGCGAGTCCGCCGTCGGCTCGATCGACTACCAGAGCCTCTTCGCCGTCGGGCTGACGCTGTTCGTGATGACGCTCGCGGCGAACCTGCTCAACGACTACATCAAACGCCGTTATCGGGAGGTCTACCAGTGAGCACGATGGGTGGCGACGGCCTCTTCGAGGACGTCGACCTCACGTGGGTGAAGCGAAAGGGCACGGCGTTCTACCTGCTCTGTCTCGCCTCCTCGCTGTTCGGGATCGTCATGCTCGGCTTCCTGATCCTCGACGTACTCTACGAGGCGGCGCTCGGGCCGATCGAGTTCGAGATCAGCCTCACGACCTTCCTCACCGATCCCGCCTCGCGCCACCCCGAGCAGGCGGGCTACCTCGGCGCGATACTCGGCTCCGTCTGGCTGATGGTCCTCACCGTGATCCTCTCGTTTTTCATCGGCGTCGGATCGGCGATCTACCTGGAGGAGTACGCCCCCGACACCCGGATCACGCGGCTGATCGAGGCGAACCTCACGAACCTCGCGGGCGTCCCCTCGATCGTCTACGGGCTGCTCGTGCTCGCGGTGTTCGTCAACGGTTTCACCCTGGGCTCGATCCTCCTCGCGGGCTCGATCGCCCTCGCGCTGCTGGTGATGCCGATCATCATCGTCTCCAGCCAGGAGGCGCTTCGTGCGGTGCCAAGCGGGATGCGCGACGGCTCGTCGGCGACCGGCGCGACGAGGTGGCAGACGATCCGTCACGTCGTGCTCCCGGCGGCGATCCCGGGGATCATGACGGGGACGATCCTCGCGCTCGCGCGGGCGATCGGGGAGACCGCCCCGCTCATCATGGTCGGCGCGATCCTGAGCGCGATCCGACTCCCGTCCGGGCCGTTCGACTCGTTCGGATCGATGCCGACGCAGATCTACTACTGGGCGACCGCTCCGGGTCCCGAGTGGGGCCATCTCGCGGCGATGGCGATCGTCGTCCTCCTCGCGGTGATGCTCTCGATGAACGCGGCCGCGGTGTTGCTCAGGAACAGATACGAGAAGGACCTCTGAACATGTCATCACAGGAACAGACGCAGTCGAACGCGGAACTGGAGATCGAGACGGAGATACAGAGCGAGCGGAGCGACCGCGAGACACGGGCGGACGAGCCGGTACTCGAGGTGAGAGAGCTCGACGTCCACTACGGCGACGAGCGGGCGCTCCAGCCGGTGAACGCCGATATACCGGAGAAGAAGGTGACGGCGATCATCGGACCCTCGGGCTGTGGGAAGTCGACGTTCCTCCGGTGTGTCAACCGGATGAACGACCAGATCGACGTCTGCTCGGTCGGCGGGGAGCTCTACTTCCACGGCAAGAACGTCTACGACGACGACGTCGATCCGGTCGCCCTCAGACGGAAGATCGGGCAGGTGTTCCAGCGACCGAACCCGTTCCCCAAGTCGATCTACGACAACGTCGCGTACGGGCTTCGAATCCAGGGGAAGACCGACGACCTCGATACGAGAGTAGAGCGCGCGCTCAGACGGGCGGCGCTCTGGAGCGAGGTCGAAGACCGCCTCGACGAGAGCGCGCTCGACCTCTCTGGCGGCCAGCAACAACGGCTCTGTATCGCCCGTGCGATCGCGCCTGACCCCGAGGTACTGTTGATGGACGAGCCGGCGAGCGCGCTCGATCCGATCGCGACCGCGAAGGTCGAGGACCTGATCGAGGACCTGGCGGAGAACTACACCGTCGTGATCGTCACCCACAACATGCAGCAGGCCGCCCGGATCTCGGACAAAACGGCCGTCTTCCTCACGGGCGGCGAGCTCGTCGAGTTCGACGACACGACGACGATCTTCGAGAACCCGGCGAACCAGGCGGTCGAGGACTACATCACCGGCAAGTTCGGGTGAGCCGGTGAGCCGCTGGGCCTACCGCGCGGAACTGCGGGACCTCCGCGAGGAGCTGCTCGCGATGAGCGACCTGGTCTGTGAGGCGCTCCAGCGGGCACTCGACTCACTGGAAGAACGCGACGCGGCGCTCGCCCGGCGGGTCATCGAGGGCGACGACGAGATCAACGAGCGCTATCTCGCGATCGAGGGGCACTGTACCGAACTGATCGCCCGCCAGCAGCCGGTCGCGGGCGACATGCGATTCGTCGTCGCGACGTTCAAGATCAGCACGGACCTCGAACGGATCGGCGACCTCGCGAGGAACCTCGCTACCTACGCCACCCGGGGCGAGCGCCACGCCTATCCCGAGGTCGACGCCGGGACGATCGGGCGGCACGTTCTCGCGATGGTCCGGGAGGCGGTGGCCGCCTACGCGGCGGAGGACCCATCGGCGTGTTACACGGTCGCCGAGCGCGACGCGGAGATCGATCGGCTCTGCGAGGCGGCCAGCGGGATCGTCGTTCGCGATCTGTTGGCTGAGCGTGGT
Source organism: Halococcaceae archaeon (assembly GCA_007129135.1). Taxonomy (GTDB): domain Archaea; phylum Halobacteriota; class Halobacteria; order Halobacteriales; family Halalkalicoccaceae; genus Natronorarus. The sequence goes on from SKWB01000265.1 coordinate 5,123, forward strand.
CCCGACGAGTCGGCCGAGAGCCTGCTGGCCGACGCCTCGCGGCTCTTCCTCACGATCCGGGACTTGGAACGGGTCGGCGACCACGCGGTGAACGTCGCCGCGCGCACGCTCTACATGGTCGAGGGGAACGACGACCTGCTCGCGTGAGCTGACGGGGACCGCCGCTCGCGCCGAACCCGGTGTCGGCGGAGAGAGCGGTAGTTTCACGCCCCACTCGGTCCCAGTACCGCTATGCAGCTCTGCTGGCACCGGCGGGACCTCCGCGTCGCGGACAACCGTGCGCTCGCCGCCTGCGACGAGGCCCTCCCGGCCTTCGTCTTCGACGACTCGGTCCTCGCACACGCCGGGCCCCCGCGGGTGGCGTTCATGCTCGAGGCGCTCTCGTCGCTTCGCGAGGCCTACCGCGACCGCGGTGGCGACCTCCTGATCGAACACGGAGATCCCTCCACGGTGATCGCGGACCTCGCCGCCGAGTTCGGCGTCGACCGCGTCGTCTGGAACCAGGACTACTCGGGGCTGGCACGAGAGCGGGACGAGGCGGTCCGCGCCTCGCTCGACGAGGAGGGGATCGACCACGAGGCCTACCACGACGCGGTCCACCACGAACCCGGGACGGTGCTGACGAACGACGGCGATCCGTACTCCGTCTACACCTACTTCTGGAAGAAGTGGCGCGACCGGGGGAAGGACGCGCCGGTCTCACCGCCCGATGCTATCGTCGACGAGGGCGACGGGGACCTCCCGACGCTCTCTGACCTCGGCTTCGACGAGCCCGAGGGCTCGGTCCCCGAAGCGGGAACGGAGGTGGCAGAGGCGCTCCTCTCGGAGTTCTGTGACGGGCCGATCTACCGGTACGCCGAGGAGCGCGACTACCCGACCGAAGGCTGTAGCTCCCGGCTCTCGCCACACCTGAAGTTCGGGACGGTCGGCATCAGGCGGGTGTGGGAGGCGACCGAGGAGGCGAAAGGGATGGCAGAAACCGACGAGGAACGCGAGTCCGTCACCGAGTTCCAGTCACAGCTCGCCTGGCGGGAGTTCTATACGCAGGTGCTCGCCTACCACCCCCACGTCGTCACGGAGAACTACAGGGAGTACGACGAGGGGATCGAGTGGCGCACCGACGAGGAGGGCCTCGCCGCCTGGAAGGCCGGCGAGACGGGCTATCCGATCGTCGACGCCGGGATGCGACAGCTGAGAGAGGAGTCGTACATGCACAACCGGCTGCGGATGATCGTCGCCTCGTTTCTCACCAAGGACCTCATGATCGACTGGCGGGAGGGGTACGCCCACTTCAGGGAGCTACTCGTGGATCACGACACCGGCAACGACACGGGCGGTTGGCAGTGGGCCGCGTCTACAGGTACCGACGCCCAGCCGTACTTCAGGGTGTTCAACCCGATGACACAGGGCGAGCGCTACGACCCGGACGCCGAGTACATCACGGCCTACGTTCCCGAACTCGAGGGCGTCGACCCGGAGACGATCCACTCCTGGCACGAGATAGGGGAAGAGGAACGCGAGGCTGCGGCCCCGGAGTACCCG
>SKWB01000241.1 GCA_007129135.1 Halococcaceae archaeon
GTTCGGGCGGATCCCGCCGGACGACTCCCTCGAGATCCCCGAACGCCACCTCGGGCTCCACATGGGCGACGAGGCGCCGATCGACCGGGAGGCGCTCGACGCGGCCGCCGACTGCCTCGACACCGGGGCGCTCGCCGCGCTCGCGCGCGAGCGCGGCGAACCGACGCCCCCGACCGCGGACGAGCGACGCGATTCGACACGGCTCGATCGGACCGTCGCCGTCGCGAGCGATAGGGCGTTCTGTTTCTCGTATCCAGCGACCGCCGAGCGGTTCCGGGAGCGTGCGGAGGTCGTGACGTTCTCGCCTGTCGCCGACGACCCGCTTCCCGACTGCGACGGCGTCTACCTCCCCGGTGGCTATCCCGAACTCCACGGAGCCGACCTCGCCGACTCCCGGGCGCTCGCGACGCTCGCCGACCGAGCGGCGGACGGCCTCCCCGTGTTCGGCGAGTGCGGCGGTCTGATGGCGCTCTCGGAGTCGCTCTCGACGGCCGACGGCGAGACCTACCCGATGGCCGGCGTCCTCCCCGCCGAGGTGCGGATGCACGAGCGGTACCAGGCGCTCGACCACGTCGAACTCCGGGCACGCGCGGAGACGCTCACGGCGGGCGAGAACGATCGACTGCGGGGCCACGAGTTCCACTACTCGAGCGCGGCGGTCGGACGCGACGCCCGGTTCGCGTTCGACGTCGAGCGTGGAACGGGGATCTCCGAGGGGAGAGACGGCCTCACGGAGTACGCGACGCTCGGGACGTACGCGCACGTCCACCCCGAGACGGGGGCGTTCGACCGGTTCCTCGAGGTGCTGTAGCAGGAGTTAACCGCGGGGCGACGAAGCCCTCCCTATGCGCCCCGCCCACCCGATCGAACGCGAGGTCGGCATGGAGTACTACGTGAGCGACGCCAACGGGGTCGGCGGGCACCTCCGTGCGGACCCCGCCGATTTCCGGGTTCGGGAGATCGAGGCGTTCGACGTCCGGCCGCTCGACGCGGACCCGGGAAGCTTCCCGCACCTGGTCCTCCGGGCACGGCTCGTCGGCTGGGACACCCACGACTTCGCCGGCCGGCTCTCCGACGAGTTGGGGATCAGCCGCGAGCGCGTCTCCTGGGCGGGGACGAAGGACAAGCACGCGATCACGACGCAGCTCCTGAGCGTGAAGGGTATCGACGCCGAGGAGCTGCCGGAGATCCGCGACGCCGACCTCGACCCGGTCGGCCGGTCCGGACGGGCGCTCTACTTCGGCGACCTCGCGGGCAACGCCTTCGAGATCACGGTGAGCGAGCCGGAGCGCCCGGAGGACGCCGAGAGGATCACCGGGGAACTCCGCGAGTTCCTCTCGGACCCGGACGGGACGGGCGAGCCGGGGCCCCGAACGGAGGGAGGGCAAGCGGCGACCGTCGGCGTGCCGAACTACTTCGGCCAGCAGCGCTTCGGGAGCCTCAGGCCCGTGACCCACGAGGTCGGCCTCCGGATCGTCGCGGGTGACTGGGAGGGCGCGGTGCTGGCCTACGTCGGGAACCCTCGCGACACGGAGCCCGACGGGACCCGCGAGGCCCGCGCCTACGTCGAGGAGACCCGCGACTGGTCGGGCGCGCTCGACCGGTTCCCCTACCGACTCGGCCGCGAGCGGGCGATGCTCCACCGGCTCGCCGACTCCGGTGGCGAGGACGAGGCGGCGTTCCGCGAGGCGCTCGAGTCCGCCCCGTCGACGTTGCAGCGGCTGTTCGTCAACGCCGCGCAGTCCTACCTCTTCAACCGGGTCCTGAGCGAGCGTCTGGAGCGGGGGCTCCCGTTCGACCGGCCCGTCGAGGGCGACGTCGTCTGCTTCGCCGATCGGTCGGTGAGCAGCGAGTCGGCGCTCGCGCTCCCCGACACGGACCGGCTCCAGCGGGTGACGGAGGGACGAGTCCGCTCGATCGAGCGCCACTGCGCCCGAGGACGGGCGTTCGTCACCGCGCCCCTGGTCGGAACGGAGACGGAGTTGGGCGACGGAGCGGCCGGCGAGATCGAACGCGAGGTGCTCTCGGAGGCGGGGGTCGAACCGTCTGACTTCGATCTACCTGGAGAGTTCCACTCGACCGGTACCCGCCGGGCGATCCTCCTTCGGACGGCGCTGTCGGTCGACCGCGACCCGCTCACCTTCTCGTTCGCGCTCCCGAGCGGCTCGTACGCGACGGTCGTGCTGCGGGAGTTCCTGAAGGGCGACCCGCGAGAGCTCTAGCCGTCCTCGCCGGGGGCGCTGCCGCGGTCGACCATCATCCCCATCCCGCGGTCGATCCAGTCCTTCCTCGCGTAGACCGTGCCGACGACGAGGTTCCGCCAGGTGTAGTCGGCGACGATACCCACGTAGGCGGCGACGACGCCGTAGCCGAGCGCGACGCCGAAGAGGTAGGTCGTGCCGAGGAGGAAGACGAACGTCCCGGTGAGCTTCGCGTAGAACGGCGGGCGGGTCTCGCTCCCGCCCCTGAGCGAGCCCGCGATGACGACGTAGAGCGCGACGAGGCCGGCGGCGAGCGCGTACGCGCGGGCGAACTCGGCGGCGAACTCCAGCGTGACGGGGTCCCGCGTGAAGAGCAGGACGAACTCGTCGGCGACGAGAAAGAGCGCGAGACCGAGTCCACCGACGGTGAGCGCCGCGAGCGCCGCAGCGGCGAGCCCGTCGAAGTACGCCTCCTCGCGCTCGCCGCGTCCGAGCGCCTGGCCGACGATCACGTTCGCGGCGACGCCGTAGCCGCGGGCGAGCGGCGAGGCGATCTGCTGGTAGAGGCGCTGGCCGATGTGGTAGGCGGCGTTGACCTCGGTGCCGAAGGCGAGCAGGATCGCGTTGAACGGGAACTGCGCGACGAGTTCGGTGAGCCCCTCCGCGACCCGTGGCGCGCTGATCACGACGAGCTGTCTCGCGATGATCGCCTTCCGCGGTCGGACCAGCGAGAGCTCGCTCCGGCCGCTCTGGATCACGGCGAGGAACGTCGAGGCGGCGACGAGGTCGCCGAACGCGGTCGCGAGCGCGACGCCGACGATCGAGAGCTCAGGAAAGGGACCGACGCCAAAGGCGAGCGCGATCGTCAGCAGGATGTTGAGCGCGTTCGCGAGCAGGTTGACGTACATCGGGGTGAGCGTGTCGCCCGTGCCCTGGATCGCCCGCGAGGCGATCAGCGTGACGTGAAAGGCCGGCGCCGAGAGCAGGATGATCGCGAGGTACTGCCCCCCGATGCGGACGACGTCGCTCTCGGCGCCGAGAACCCCGATCGCCCAGGTGCTCCCCAGCAGCCCGAACAGCGCGAACGGAACCCCGGCGAGCACTCCGAGGAGGAGCGCCCACGTCACGGCCTCGTCCCGGTTGGCCTCCGCCCCGCTGCCCGTGTCCTGGCTGGAGAGTGCGATGGCGCCGTCGCCGACGCCGAGGCCGAGCCAGAGCGGCAGCCGGCCGTAGATGTCCGCGAGGCCGACGGCGGCGACCGCGGCGGGCGAGAAGAAGCCCACGACGATGATGTCCGTCGTCCGCATCAGCGTGCGGAGGACCTGTTCGGCCATCACCGGCCACGAGAGCGAGAAGACGCGTCTCCACACCGTGAGAACCCGTCGGCGAAGCGCGACGTCGAGGGATACCACTCCCCGTCGGTTGGCCCGGGAGTCGGTTGTACGTTGAGGTTCCGGCGTGCGAGGGAGGGGTTCGACCCCACAGTCGGGGTCCGCGTGGGTCGTCCGGACCCCGTCTGATCCCTCCGAACCACCGAGGCTTTACCCGACCGAGCGAAACCCGACCCGTGCAGTGTTCGCGGTGTGGTTCCGAGCTCTCGCGGCCCGGCGAGTACTGTCTGGTCTGTCACACGGCGAACGCCGACGGGGTCGTCCTCGACATCGCGAGGGAGCGGGTCGAACTCACCGCGATCCGCGGGGAGGAGGCGCTCGGGACGACGACGGTGACGACACGCCCCGAGGAGGGCGAGCGAGAGGTGGTCGAACTCCGGAACTTCGCGGGGCGGGTCGCGGACGAACTCCAGCGCCGCCGGCCGGAGGCGGTCTACGCCGCGGGCGATCGAGCGGTACTGGACGAGATCAGGTCGCAGGTCCACTTCCCGTTCTACCGCGTGAGGGACGAGGACCCGGTGGGGTCGGCGCTCGCGAGCCGCGGCGAGCCGGATCTGGAGGTGGTCGACCTGCCGACGAAAGAGAAGATCGGGGGGAGCCACTCGACGCTGATCGGCGGTCGCGACGGGCTGCGCGTGATCGAGACGGTCGCGGGCCACCCGAACGTGAAGAAGGTGATCCCGGGTCCGATCGACGCCGGTGGCAGCGGCTCCCGGTCGGGGCTGCGCGCGAAGGCGACCCGGGCGGGCGCCGACGGCAACCTCCGTCTGCTCGTCCGAGACGGCTCCAGCGTCCAGGAGAACCGGGTGGTGACGACCGCGCCGGATCGTGAGGCGGGCGAACGGATCCGCGAGGACGTCAACGAGGTGCTTGGGGAAGCGGGGCTCCGCGAGTAGCGAGACCGGCCCGGTCGCCCGGACTCAACAGCCTTATGACGTTCCTTCGGGTACGAGAGAGTACTATGGCAAAGAGGAAGTCCGGACGGGTCGGCAGCGCGGGTCGCTTCGGCGCGCGCTACGGCCGCGTCGCCCGGAAACGCGTCGCCGACATCGAACACGACACGAACAACGCGACGGTCGACGGCGACTCGGTGAAACGGATCGGCACCGGGATCTGGCGCAACGAGGAGACCGGCGAGGTCTTCGCCGGCGGTGCGTACCGACCGCAGACGCCCGCGGGCCAGACCGTCACGCGATCGATCCGCGCGGCGCTCGAAGAGTCCGACGACGAATGAGCTACAAGTGCTCGCGCTGTAAACGCGACGTCGAACTCGACGAGTACGGGGGCGTGCGCTGTCCGTACTGCGGCCACCGCGTGCTGCTGAAAGAGCGCAGCCGCGACATCAAAGAAGTCGGCGTCGAGTGACCGGACACGAGGCGGCCTTCGAGTTCTCCTACCCGTCAGAGCGCCGAGCGGAGGCCATCGAGCGTGCCGTCGCCCCGGAGGTCGGCGAGATCGAGGGCGACCGGTCGAGGGCGTCGGTCTCGCGGGCGGGAGCGACGCTCTCGGTCACCATCGAGGCGACCGACCTGGTCGCCCTGCGTGCGGGCATGAACACCTGGTGTTCGCTCGTCTCGGTCGCCGAACGGGTCGCGGAGAGCGCGAACCGATCCGAGACGTAACGCGGGGCCTTTTTCCGTCCGGACCCCGTCGACCCGGACATGCAAGGAAGCCTGCCGCCGGAGGCACAGGAGAAGCTCGAACAGCTCCAGAACCTGCAGGAGACCGCCCAGCAGGTCGCGGTCCAGAAGAACCAGGCCGAGACACAGCTCAGAGAGGCGAAGACGGCCACCGAGGCGCTCGAGGGCGCGGACGAGGACACCACGATGTACCGCGAGGCCGGCGAACTCCTGATCGAGACCGACTACGAGGACGCGAACGCGGACCTCGAGGAACGGATCGATAGCCTAGAGATCCGTCTCGAGACGCTCGAGAAACAGGAAGAGCGCGTCGAAGGCCAGTTCGAGAAGCTCCAGGAGGAGCTCCAGGAGATGCTGAGCGGCGCGGGCGGTCCGGGCGGCGCGGGCGGCATCGGCGGGCCGGGCGCCGGCGGCGCGTAGATGGAGCCGACCGACGAAGAGGTCGTCCAGGCCGCCTCGGACGCCGCCGAGGGACGGGTCTTCGAGGCGTACTCGCACTCCGAGGTGCGTGACCTGGACGTGACCGTCACGTTCGACGAGGGGGTCCTCGAGGTCGACGTCTACCTCAACGTCGACGACGAGGACGCAGAACGCGTCGCGGAGGAGGCGGTGCGGGCAGCGGAGTCCGCTGTCGACGACCTGTTCGAGTGACCGAAACGGGTTCTACTCACACCGCGCGAGGAAGTTCTCGAAGACCTCCTCGCCGCGCTCGGTGTGGATCACCTCGGGGTGCCACTGGACGCCGTAGCGTTCGTTCTCGACGTCGCTCATCGCCTCGCAGCCACAGACGTCGCTTCTCGCGGTCAGCGTAAAGCCCTCGGGGAGCGTCTTCACCTCGTCGGCGTGGCTCGCCCAGACGCGGGTTTCGGGCGCGAGCGAGCCGACTAGCGGGTCCTCTTCGTCCAGGATCTCGACGGTGACGTCCGCGTAGCCGCCGTACTCCCCCGAGCCGACGGTCCCGCCGAGCGTGTCGGCCATCACCTGCATCCCGAGACAGATCCCCAGTATCGGGACGTCGAGGCCGAGGTACTCCCGGGCGCGGCCGATCCGCTCGATGTCCGGGCCGCCCGAGAGCACGAGGCCGTCGGCGTCGATCTCCTCGGGGGGTGTCTCGGCGTCCACGAGGTCGGTCTCGATCCCGAGGTCGCGCAGGGTTCGGTGTTCCAGGTGGGTGAACTGGCCGTGGAGGTCCACCACGTCGATCCGGGTCATTGCACCCCGTAGCAGGCACCGGGTGAAAAGCGACGCGGAACTCCGTTTCAGGGCTCTCTCCGCCCCGTCGGGTTCGCGGCCGCGAGGACGTCCTCGATCCCGTCGAACAGCCGATCGACCGTCGATTCGTCCGTGAACGGGTTCAACAGCGCGACGCGGAGCCACCGGCTCCCCCGGTAGGTGGGCAGCGAGACGAACACGTCGTACTCCTCCA
>SKWB01000160.1 GCA_007129135.1 Halococcaceae archaeon
AAGCGCATCCCGTGTTCGACACCCGAAAGCAGGTGGAAGTCCTCGGCCTCGAGGTCGGTCATCACGCTCGCCACGTTCCCTGCCATCGATCCGGCTACGGCGGCAGCCGGTAAAAGGGACCCGTCGCCGGGCTGTAAAGTGTATACCGCGATAGCGAATCCGAGTCCGGGCCGACGGAAACGGCTTTGACCCCGCCGATGCAGTGTTTCGAGAGACTACATGGCGATCGACCGGCAGGGAGCAGTCGAGGCGTTGGAACGCCTCGGGCTCTCGAACTACGAGGCGAAGGTGTTCATCGCTCTCCAGACGCTCGGCCACGGGACCGCGAGGGAGGTCTACCGGGTCGCGGAGATCCCCCGATCGCAGGTCTACGGGGCGGCCGAGTCGCTGGAGGAGCAGGGGCTGGTCGAGATCCAGCAGTCCTCGCCGATCAGGTACCGCCCGGTGAGCATCGAGGAGGCGAGGGCCATCCTCCACGAGCGGTTCGAGCAGGAACAGGAACGGGCGTTCGACTACCTGGAGACCGCGCGCGAGCGCTACGACCCGGAGGGCGAACAGCGCGAGGACGTCTGGTCGTTACAGGGGAGCGAACACGTCGACGCCCGGGTCGAACAGCTCGTGAACGACGCCGAGAGGTCGGTGCTGTTCGGCGCGAGCACGGTCGACCTCGTTCGGGACCCGATCCGCGAGGCGTTGGTCGAACGGGCTGGCAGTGGGGTTCCAGTGAAGGTGATCAGCGAGAGCGAGTCGGTTCACGAGCTGTTCGAAGGCGAGATAGAGACCTACTACCCCCCGGAGCAGGACCAGGCGAGACACGGTGGCCGGCTGCTGGTCGTCGACGGCGACGCCGTGTTGCTGAGCGTCCTCACGGAGAGCGACACCGAGGGGCAGGAGGCCGCCATCTGGAGCGAGGGGACCGGGCTCGCGACCGTGCTCGCGACGATCCTCGCGAACCTCTTCGACGAGGCGAGCGGCGCGGTTCGAAGCTCTTAACCCTCCCGTAGGACGTAGCTCTGGTAGACTCGCTGGGGACGGGCACCAGCGGGCACCCGTCGCGCGACGGGCCGGGATGTGGCCGCACACGGCTGAACCACCAAACGCCCGTGGTGAAACACGATGGCACGAAGCTTCTACTCACACATCAGGGAGGCATGGAAGCGCCCGGACGAGGGCGCACTCGGAGAGCTCCAGTGGCAGCGGAAACAGGAGTGGCGCAAACAGGGCGCGATCGAACGGGTCGAGCGCCCGACGCGACTCGACCGCGCACGCGAACTCGGCTACAAGGCGAAACAGGGCATCGTCGTCGCCCGCGTGAGCGTCCGCAAGGGGACGGCGAGAAAGAGCCGGTTCCGAGCGGGCCGACGCTCGAAGCGCCAGGGCGTCACCCGGATCACCCGCCGGAAGAACCTCCAGTCGATCGCGGAGGAGCGCGCGAGCCGCAAGTTCCGGAACCTGCGAGTGCTCAACTCCTACTGGGTCGGCGAGGACGGCTCGCAGAAGTGGTTCGAGGTGATTCTCGCGGATCCGAACCACCCCGCGATCGAGAACGACGACGACCTGAACTGGATCTGCGACAGCGGGCAGCAGAGTCGGGCGTTCCGCGGCAAGACCAGCGCAGGGCGCAAGTCCCGTGGACTCAGAAAGCGCGGCAAAGGCACCGAGAAGACCCGTCCGAGCCGTAGCAGCCGGAAGTAGGGAGCGGACCGTTCTTTTTGCGTGTTGGGTCCGACCAGCGCCAGCCACGGGGGAGCCGCGAGTCGGCCACGCGCTTATTAGTACGACCGTCGAACGGTCCCCATGACCGGCCTCTCGCTCGATGCGACCCAGCTGGACCGCTACTCCCGACACATCATCATGGACGAGATCGGCCCGGAGGGCCAGCGCGCGCTGCTCGATTCCTCGGTACTGGTGGTCGGCGCTGGCGGGCTCGGCTCGCCGATCATCCAGTACCTCGCGGCCGCGGGCGTCGGAACCCTGGGGATCGTCGACGACGACGTGGTCGAGCGCTCGAACCTCCAGCGCCAGATCGTCCACGGCGACGCGGACGTTGGCGAGCCGAAAGTCGAGAGCGCGGCGCGCTACGTCGAGCGGCTGAACCCGGACGCCGAGGTCGAGACCCACGAGCTCAGGCTCGAGCCCGGGAACGCGGAGGAGCTGATCAGGGAGTACGACCTCGTCGTCGACGGATCGGACAACTTCCGGACCAGGTACCTCGTGAACGACGTCTGTACGCTCTCGGGGACGCCCTTCTCCCACGGTGCGATCTACAAGTTCGAGGGACAGGTGATCTCGTTCCCGGCCGACGGCGGTCCCTGTTACCGCTGTCTCTTCCCCGAGGCGCCGCCGGCCGGGACGGTCCCGGACTGCGCGACGACCGGCGTCCTGGGGGTGCTCCCCGGCACCGTCGGCTGTATCCAGGCGACGGAGGCGGTGAAGATGATCGTCGGCGTCGGCGAGACCCTCTCGGGGCGGATGCTCGCCTACGACGCCATGGACATGACGTTCGAGGAGCTCGAGATCCGGAAGAACCCCGACTGTCCCGTCTGCGGGGACGGGGCGATCGGCTCGATCGAAGAGGTCTCCTACGCGGAGGAGGGCTGTCGGGTGAGCGCGGACTGACCGATCTACCGGCGGTCGGGTCAGTCCGCGCTTCCAGTGCAGAACAGCGTCAGGGTGTACTCGAACGTCGCGTCGCTGGCCAGACTGGTCCGGCTGGTCGCGACGATCCGATACGATCCGGTCTGTTCGAGCGTTACGTCGTCGATTGAACCATCCCGAACGCGTCCCGTCCCGTCCGTCTGAGCGATCGTTGCACCATCGGGATCGAGGAGATACAGCATCCCATTCCCGATTTCACTTTCCATCCGCAGCGAGACGGTCTGGCCGCGTCGCCCATCGAACGCGTAGTTGTCGTGGTAATGCTCCGGTCCGCGGAACCCGGTCAGATCGTCGGTCGTCAGTTCACCCACGACAGACTGTCCACAGTCAATGGGGTAATACTCGTCCGGTTCGGGAAGATCGTCTGGTTCGCACTCGAGGGTCAGTTTATACGGGTTCGATGCAGGGGAAATCGACGTTGGGACCGACACGTCGAACGTGTAGATTCCCTCTAAGGCGCTCGGGATCACCATCTCGATCGGAGACTCTGGGCTGTTGATAAATCCAACCATGCTCCCCCTCGGATCCCGCATCTCCAAACTCCGTACTCCGTCCAGGAATTCGATGCGCACCGTCATCTCCTGTCCCCGGCGACCCTCGAACTCGTATTTGTCAGCCGGCGGTGGATCCAGTGGGAACCGGTCCGGGTCGACCTGAATGTCGCCACAACGGGTCTCACCGCACGTAATCGCTCGGGAATGGATGGGGATATCGGGGCCACAGGTGATTCCCAGTTCGTAGCTGAAGTATGCCTCCCGGATGGACGTCACAAGCAGGGTGTATCGACCGTCGGCTGGAACCCTCCCCCAGAGATACGATTCTCCCAGGTTGTTCGACTTTTGACTGATCAGTCTCCCATCTCTGATACCGTAGGTGAACACCCGTTCCCCATTTTCGTCCAAAAGATCGAGATCAGCGTGGTTGAAGAGGCCGTTCTGTTCCCACTGGTGATCGGGATCCCCGATTAGTCTTGCTCTTACGATTTCTTCTTCCTGAAGGTCTACCTCGTACGCATCGTGAACAGCCGTCGGTTCGTGAGGATTGTAGCCGGCAGTATCGTCGGAGGTCAGTTCGCCCTGCACGACATCACCACAGCAGATGTGTTCGGTTTCGCCAATCAACTCCCGTGTCGTCTGGCAGCTGAGAGAAAGTTCATACTCGAAGTACTGACCAGCATACCGACTCGTCACGAGGATCGTATATCGACCCGTCTCAGGCACGTGATATCGGAACCGGGTAGGGTGAGCTAAGAACGAGGAATACGTCGGTAACGTTATGATCTCCTGATTTGGATCGAGGAGAATTAGCAACGGATGCATGTGAGATCTGGAGGAATCGACAGAAAACGTGAGGTGCCGACCCGCACTCGCGTCGAACTCGTAGGCGTCGTGCGGGACGGGCATGACGTCAGGGAAGTCCACACCACCCGCCTCGTGGAAGCCATGTGCATCATCTTCTGTGAGTTTCCCGGAGATGGTCTGGCCACACTCGATAGTGTCGGTCGGTCCGACCGGGCCTTCGTCTTCTTCGGCTGCCGCACCAGTACTACCGGTCATACCGATTCCTGATGCACCGATTCCCGTGAGGAACCAACGCCGACTTCTGGGTGGCCACTCGTCCGTCCATTTTCGAGATTCGTTAGCCATAGGCGACCGTGAGGATACCGTCCGTACTCTTAATGGTTGGTATCTCTTCCAATAAATCATTCATTTTGACGCAAATCAGGTCCGTTCGGTGATCTCGATCCGGACTTCGACCCATGGAGCGATCGGAGGCGATTTGCGCCATTCTAGTCGAATGTGGGTGCTTCCAAGAAAAGAGTCGTATCGGTACACCGAACGCTCCCACAACGTCGAGAATCGCCTCAGATCGGAGCTCACCCGTTACGATCGTGGCCGTTTCCGTGCTTAGAGTGGCGAGTAGAGGTGGCTGATGCCGCCTGATCCCTGCTCCATCTTGTAGTGCATCGATGGACCATCGGTAGTATACGAAGCCTCGCGGACCGTACACCGGCCGCCGCGTGTCTCCGTCGGGCGGCCGCCCGTCGCAACCGCTTTGTCTACACGCTTGGTACCGCGAGCATGACCGACCTCGCCGACCGGGAGTGGCGGCTGATCCGCGAGGAGTCGTGGGACGGTCCGACGAACATGGCGCTCGACGAGGTCGCCGCCGAGACGGTCGTTTCGGGCGGGCCCCGCACGATCCGGGTCTACCGCTGGGAGCCGAGCACGCTCTCACTGGGCTACCACCAGGAGCCAGAGACGATCGACTGGGGGTACGCGGAACGGGAGGGGATCACCGTCACGCGCCGACCGACCGGCGGCGGCGGGATCTACCACGACTCGGTCGGCGATATCTCCTACTCGATCGTCGCGCCGGGGGGCGAGCTTCCGGGCAAACTCATCGACTCGTATCACCTGCTCTGCGAGCCGATTCTGGAGGCGTTCTCCCGGATGGGCGTCGACGCGAGGTTCGTCGACGAGCCCCGTCCCGAGATCCACCACCCGGCCTGTTACCTCCGGGCGCTCCACCCCGCACACGACGTGGTCGCTGGAGCGGAAAGCCGAAAGGTGAGCGGCAACGCCCAGTACCGCCAGCGGGAGGCGGTGATCCAGCACGGCTCGCTCACGTATCGAGTGCGGACCCGACCACATCTCGCGGTCTTCGCCGACCACGACGTGAGTCCGGAGACCTTCGAGAATCGGGTGACGGGGATCTACGAGGAGAGCGGAGTTCCGAGAGACGAGGCCGTGACGGCGCTCGAAGCCGCGCTCTCCGAGTGGGCCGACGCCGAGGAGGGCTCGTGGACCGGCGGGGAACTGGAACGGGCCGAGGAGATCGCCCGCGCGAAGTACGCGGACGAGCGGTGGACGCGAGAGCGAGTCGATCCGACCGGCTGAAGTGCGAGCCTTCGCACCCTCGGGTATGGAAGAGGTCATCCGTGCCCGTGGACACGAGAACGTGCGCGCCGAACACGCGAGCACGTTCGAGGTGACGACCGACGACTGGCTCACGCCCGCGGGCGACTGCATCCTCGCCGTCGAGGCCGACCGCGCGCCCGCCGACTTCGATCCGGCGTTCGTCGAGGCGTGTCGGGACGGGGAGGCGGAGATCACCGCGACGGTCGAGGTCGGAGGGCACGAACAGAGCGTTCGCGGCCGAGGCCACCCCGACCTCACGTTCGAGGACGGACGGAGCGCGGTCGGTCGGACGAGCGAGCACGTCGACGATCGAACCGTGATGATCGGAGCGGCGTTCGCCGCGAGCGGCTTCGATCGGGAGATCGTCGAGGCGCTGGCCGACGGTGCGGAGCTGACGTTCACGCTCTCGGTCGATCGGTAGCACCGAGTGACCGGATCGAGCCGGCTGCTCACGTGGTAGCTCGGCCCTCGTCGAGGGCGAACCCGTGGCGCGTCCCGAAACCGTCACCCGCTCGATTCGTGCCGGAGAGAGACCGGTGACGGTTACCATCGATGTCGAGCGGAGTTCGAGTACCGTCGTAGCACCCGGTTCGTATACGGTATCCCAATATATCGAATCGCCGTGGCGAATCTCGATGGGTGGTCCGCCGGACCGACGTCGGTGGACGATAAGTGGGACCGCTCCGTAGGCTGTCCCATGACCGAGGAGCCGATCGAGAACATCAGCGGCGGCGTGGAAGGAGGCGGTCGAGCAGCCGCGTTCGAGCCGAGCGAGGCCGAAACCCGCGCGGAGGCCGTTATCGACCACCTCGGCGAGATGTACTGGCAGAAGGCCTACGGCGGTCAGGACGCCTTTACCTGTCTCGTCCGGACGATCCTCTCGCAGAACACCTCGGACAAGGCGAGCCAGCCCGCCCACGACGCGTTGATGAAACGGTACGGGGGAAGCGAGGTGCAACGCACCTCGGACGACGCGAGCGGGCAAGGCCCGCGAGCCGGCGATCTGGTCGAGGCGC
>SKWB01000141.1 GCA_007129135.1 Halococcaceae archaeon
CGCGACGGCGCCGGGACTCACCGAACCGAGGCTCGGGAGTTCCGAGGGAGACCCGACGAGGACGAACAGGCCGTGACCGAGCCAGAAGACCCCGAAGAACCGGGCGAAAAAGCCCGCTATCCGCCGGTTCGGCTCCCCGACGAACGACTCGATCGGCCGCCCGTTGACCCTCCAGGACGGGAGTTCGTCGGGATCGTCTACACCCTCGGCACGACGGATCTTCTGTACGTAGGCCGCGCCGATCACGCCGCTCTCGATCCAGTAGATCACGAGCAGCGTGTGGACGCCCCAGCCGAACGCGAGCACGCCGACCAGCGGGAGGAGGTTCGCGAGGGTCAGCCCAAGGACGGTCGTTCGGTGCTCGGTCGGGAGCGGACGCACGCCGGCGTGTTCGTATCGTGGGACATGAAGCCGTCGGCTCGCCCAAACGAGCGGGTAGCCCTCAGCGCCGGATCCGGAGCGGTCGACTCACTCGCGACCCAGCGAGTCGACGGCGGCTGGCGTCCGGTTCTCGAACAGTTCGACCTCGAAGCCGTCGTAGTGGATCGTCTCCCCAGGGACCCACGAGTCGCCGAGGTCGGGGAAGAAGCTGTCACCCTCGACCGTCTCGGGGATCCGGCTCACCCTGGCCCCGGTCGCGACGGGTTCGTAGAGGGCGTAGACGGCGCCGCCGCCGATGACGTAGACGACGTCGTCGCGCGCTGCGGCGAGCGAGACCGCCTCCGCCGGATCGGAGACGTACTCCACGTCGTCCCTGCTATCCGACCGCGAGTCGTCGCTCGTGAGCACGAGGTGGGAGACCCCCTCGATCGGCTCCATCTCGTCGAACGTCCTCCGACCGACGATCACCGGGTGGCCCCGCACGGTTTCTTTGTACTGGTCGACGTCGGCCGGGTAGCTCCAGGGGACGCCGCCGTCCTTTCCGACGACGCCGTTCTCCGAGACTGCCGCGACGAGGACGATCTCCATGACCGCCCGTAGGAAGGGACGAGAATAAGCACGTCCCTTCTCCTCTCAGTCGGCCTCCGGCGGCGTCGGGTCCTTGAGCGTGAGCGCCATCGACGCGAGGCCGCCGACGAGGACCGTGAACCAGTAGGTCGCGAAGCGATAGAGGATGGCGACCGCGGTGGCCGTGGCGAAGCCGATCGGGGCGACGAGGACGAGCACGCTCGCGAGGGCGATCTCGACGCCGCCGACGCCGCCGGGCGTCGGCACGAGGAACCCGAGTTTGCTGAGCGCGACGCCGAGTATCGCGAGGCCGAACGGGATCGGGGCACCGATCGCGAGCGCCGTGGCGTAGAGCGCACCCGCGAGGCCGAGCCACGCGAGGTGTGCGGAGACGAGGGCGACGCCTCCCGACCGGCGGTTCCGCGAGACGAGTTCGAGCGTCTCGGAGAACCCCTCGAACCGCCGTTCGACGTTCTCCCGACGGAGCTGTGCGGCCACGCGTGGCGAGATACGCGAGACGGTCCCGCGCAGGCCGGCGACCGCCCCGATCGCTCCCGACCGGACCCCCTCGCGCCGGTGCCAGAGAACGAGGAGGACGAAGAGTGCGACCGCGAGGGCGGCCGCGACGGGACGGACGTAGGCCCCGAGATCGATCCGGCTCGGCCCGGTGACGAGCAGGTAGCCGACGCCGATCGTGCCGAACGTGTAGTAGGGAACGTAGTTGAGGAAGTCCGCGCTCACGACCGCAGCGAGCCCCTCCTCGTACGCCGAGTCGTAGTAGCGGCTCACGACCGCCGCGACGCCGACGCCCGAGGTGACCTGGCCGTAGGGCAGGACGTACTTCCCGAAGGTGCCGGCCAGGAAGACGCCCGCGACGAGCCAGTAGGGCCGCGGCTTGTCCACCACCGCTAGTACCCGGTGCCAGACGAGCGCACGGAAGAGCAGACAGCCCGTCGTGGAGACGAACGCGAGCGCGTAGACCGGCAGGGAGGCCCGGCGGATCGCCCCGAGCACCTCCTCCCAGCCCACGACGAGGACGAACAGCCCCAGGACGAGGAGTGCGAGTGCGAGCGCGAGCACCGCCCGGCGCTTCATCGGGGAGCCTCGTCGGATCCGACGATCGAGTCGACGCTCATGGGCTCCGCTCGGTCCCGACGGTCATCAGTGTGTAGCCGGCTCCCGAGTCGCGACCGACCCCCGAGACCCACCACCGCCCTCACCCGAGTCGGACGCGGAGTTCGTCCGTCGCCGCGTCGTACGTGACCGCGCTCTCGTCGACCGGGCGACCGCCGGTCGTGATCGCGGTCGACTTTCCTCCGAGGCCGTGAACGACGGCTTCGAACCCCGGTCCGACGTCCTCGCACTCGAACGCGAGGTCCTCGCGGTCCTCACTCAGGACGACCCGGACGGGGAGATGGCGCCCGTCGCCCCAGCCGTACACCTCGGTCTCGGTCTCCATCCCACCCTCCTCGGGAGCGTAGACGTGGAGGACGACCGGATCGGGGAGGGCGGGACCGACCCGGTCGCCCGGTTCGCCGGTCGGGATCACGGCGCCGGCCCTGACGAAGAGCGGGATCTCCGAGAGGTCGGGGCGCAGCTCGAGCGTTCGCACGCCCCGGTATCGGGAGCCGTCGAAGTAGTCGATCCACTCGCCGGGCGGCAGCGTCACCCGAACCCTGCTATCTGCCGAGAGCACGGGCGCGACCAGGAGGTCCGGACCGATCAGGTGCTGTGTCGCGAGTGCGGAGACCGCGGGTTCGTTCGGGAACTCGATCGCCATCGCGCGCGTGAGCGGGACGCCCGTCTCGGTCGACCGCTCAGCGTGTGTGAGCAGGTAGGGGAGCAGCCGGTAGCGAAGGCGGGCGTACCGTGTGACGATCGCCTCGATCTCGGGACCGAAGGCCCACGGCTCGCGCGGGGTCTTGCCGTGGAACCGGGGGTGGCTGAGCGCGAGCAGCCCCCACTGCGCCCACCGGACGTAGAGTTCGGGGGTGGGTTCGGGCTTGTAGCCGCCGAGGTCACAGCTCCAGAACTGGAAGCCAGAGAGCGTGAGCGAGAGGCCGGCGCGAACGCTCGCCGCGAAGGCGTCGAACGTCGACCACGAGTCCCCGCCCCAGTGGACGGGGTAGCGCTGCGAGCCGGCCCAGCCCGACCGCGAGAAGAGCACGGGCGGCTTCCCCGTTCCGTCGAACGCCCCCGCGACCGCCCGTTGGTAGGCCACCGGATAGGCGCTGTGACGGCTCGCGCCCGACCCGTCCGCGGTCAGTGCGTCGTCGGGGAGGTACTCCCCGAAGTCGGTCTTGAAGACGTCGACACCCGTCTCGATCAGTTCGCGGTGGCGGTCGGCCCACCAGCGAACCGCCTCCTCGTTCTCGAAGTCGACGATCCCGGCCCTGGTCGCCGGGTGGCTCGGTCGCCGGAGCACGTACGGGCGGCCGCTCCCGTCGCGGACCAGGTAGCCCGCCTCGCGTGCCTCGGCGAACCGGTCGCTTCCCACCGGGAGGTAGGGGTACTCCCAGAGCGAGACGTGGAGCCCCCGGTCGTGCAGGTCGGCACAGAGACCCTCCGGGTCGGGAAACGCCTCGCGGTCCCACTCCATGTCCAGGTTCTCGACGCCCGCCCACGCGGGATCGAGGTGGACCACGTCGCACGGAAAGCCACGCTCCCGTGCCTCGGTCGCCACCTCGCGGACCTCCTCGGCCGTCTCGTAGGTGTTCCGCGAGAGCCAGGTCCCGAACGTCCAGGCGGGCAGGTTCGGCGCACGACCCGTGAGATCGGTGTAGCTCTTCAGTACCTCCTTCGGCGTGCCCACGAAGACCGTGACCGAGAGCGGGGCGGCCGAGAGCCCGAGTTCGAGCGACGAGGGCGAGGTCGCACCCACGTCGAACGTCGCGTCCGCCGCCGTATCGACGAAGAGGCCGTAGCCCCGGTCGGAGTAGTAGAACGGGACCGGGGAGTAGGAGTCCGCGGAGACCACCCCGTTCGGCTGGGTGACCCGCGTCTCGATCCGCTGTCCGCGTTTCTCGAACGCGCCGAAGCGCTCGCCGAGGCCGAGGATCCGCTCGTCGGCCGTGAGCCGGAGCGAGAGGTGCGTTTCACGCACCCGGAGCGGCCAGTTGTCGACTACCTCCTCGGTGAAGCCGAAGGGGCGGACGAGCGGCCGTCCCTTCGTGTCCCGATAGCCGGACTGCGTCTCGACGAGAGTCCGGTCGCCGTCGCGCACCTCGACGCCGAACGGCTCCATCGAGAGGCGTACCGAGAGGGCGTCCGTCGAGAGGTCGAGGGTGTCCTCTCGCTCGGTGACCGAGAGGTCGAGCGGTTTCGAGAAGCCCTCGTAGTCGAGGCCGAGTGGCGAGTCGACCCCGCCCGCCTCCGGGGAGGGATCGAGCGTGAAGCGGAGGGTGTCCGGTCGGAGCGCCTCGACGGTCAGGGAAACGGGGGCGAGGAACTCCGGGCCGGAGTCGAGCGCCTCCACCTCGCAGTCGAGCGAGAGGCGGGAGCCGTCGACGACGTGGCTCTCGACGCGCGAGAGCGCCTGGGTTGGCATACCGAGAGCTACGCGGGGAGGGATTTAGTTCCGTCTACCGGTAGCCGAGCGCCTCCAGACGGTCTTCCAGGTCGTCGGCGAACTCGTTGTCGTAACCCGCCGCGAACTCCGTGTACTCCTCCAGCGGGCTCGCGAGGGCGATCCGCTCGCCACCCTCGAAGGCGCTCAGGACCCGTTCGGCCGGGAGCTCTCCACGGTCGACCCGCTCGTTCCGACCGCGAACGAGCGTCTCGTAGGCCTCCTCGCCCCAGGCGGCGCGTTTCAGCACCTCGTCACCCGGTCGGTCCTCGTAGACGATACGGGCGTGCCTCGAGAACGGCTCGGCGTCGCCACAGATCCGCTCGGCTTCGCGGGTCATCGCCGGACCGATCGGCGGCTGCGAGGCGAGCGCCCGGTCGACGGCGAACGCGGGCGCGTCCGACCGGGACTCGTCGAGCGCGAGCGACCGAACGGCCTCCGGAAACCGGGTGAGAGCGGCGAGGTCGTCGATCCGCCGCCCTCGATCCTGTCCGGGGGCCTTCACGACCAGCGGGACGTGGTAGAGGTCGTCGTGGGTGCCGATCCGGTGGCTCACCGCGGGCGGTTCCGAGGCGAGCGCCGTCTCCGAGCCGAACGACTCGCCGTGATCCGAACAGACCACCACGAGCGTCTCCTCTAGCTCGCCCCGATCCTCGAGCCCGGTCACGAGCCGTTCGGTGATCGCGTCGGCCTGCCGGATCGCCCCGTCGTAGATCACTTCGAGGAGCCGAGCGAAGCCGAGCGAGACGCTCCCCGAGAGGAACTCCCAGTGCCACTTGAATCCCATCGTCTCCTGGAGCGCGCGCACCCGCTCGTCGCTCCAACGGTCGTACTCCGCGAGCGGCTCGTACGGGCGGTGGGTGTCCATCAGGTTGAGACAGGCCGCCCACGGCCCCTCGCGCTCTCCGGTCCACTCCAGTAGCTCCTCGGCGTACCAGAAGCCGTTCGGCCAGTCGCCCAGCGAGCCGTTCGTCTCGAACTCCTCGGGGAACGACCCGGGCGTTCCGCGTGCGTACTCGAATATCGAATCGAGGCCGCTCTCGTGCTCGGTGAGAAACGGGTTGTCCGAGAAAATGCCCGTCTCGTAGCCGTCTGCCGAGAGCGCCTCGAAGATCGTGTGTCCCGGGTCGAGTCGGTCGCCGAGGTCGAAGCCGTGCTCGTGGACCTCGTACCCCGAGAAGAGGCTCACGTGGCTCGGCAGGGTCCAGTTGCTCGGGCTGCGCGCCTGGGTGTAGACGCTCGCGCGCTCTCCGAGGGCGTCGAGAAACGGCGTCGTCTCGCGGCGATACCCCAGCAGCGAGGTGTTCCGCGCCCGGAGGCTGTCGGCGACGATGAGCAGGACGTTCGCGTTCGCCATTCACTCCCGATTGGGGCGACCGGCGTTTATACTGTTAGTTCCGGAGCTCGACCCGACGGCCGCCCTCGGCGGAGTCGTAGACCGCCTCGACGACCTCCATATCCCGTAGTCCGTGCTCCCCGTCGGGTCCGACCGGCTCGCCCGCGAGCACCCGGTCGGCGAAGTAGGCGACCTCCTCTCGCATCTGGTCGACCGGGTCGTAGGAGACGCTCGCCTCGTGTTCCCCCCGGGAGACGGTCAGCCGCCCGCGGTCCTCGCCGAAGAAGGCGGGCGAGAGCTCGATCGAACCCTCCGTCCCGATGACACGGAAACAGCCCGAGAGCGTGGCGTTCTGGGAGACGCTACAGAGCGCCGTGACGCCCCCGGGGAAGGTGAGGAGGAAACTCGACCGCTCGTCGGGCACCTCCGAGAACGCCTCGTGGCCGCTCCAGTCGTGGGCGCTCACGCTCACCGGATCCGAGCCGAGGACGAACCGCGAGGTGTTGATCGGGTAGACGCCGAGATCGGTCACCGAGGTACCCCTCCCCGCGAGGTCGGGATCGAGTCGCCAGCCCCCACCGTCGAAGAACTCGAGCACCGGCTGGGACATCTGGCCGTAGAGGTGGACCGGCTCGCCGATCACACCGTCCCGGACGAGCTGCCGTAACCGTCTGACGACCGGATCGGTCTGGAGCCGGTAGGCGATCATCAGCGTCACGTCGGCGTCCTCACAGGACGCGACC
>SKWB01000313.1 GCA_007129135.1 Halococcaceae archaeon
CCGCCCGCAGTGTCCGCGGCGTTCACAGGAACCGACGGTAGGGGGAGCCTCGCCCGGAAACGGCGGCCTACTGGTAGTCGACTTCGCCCTCGCCCTCGCCGATCCACGCGCCGCGGTCGGGCTCGCGCGAGGCGAGCGGGTCGATGTCCTTGTACCAGGGGACGTTCATGAGCTGTTCTTTGTTGTAGACCAGGTCGTCTTTCGTGTCGCCGGTGAACTCGAAGTTCTGGGTGAGCAAGATCGCGTCGACCGGACAGACCTCCTCACAGAGCCGGCAGTAGATGCACTGGCCGATGTGGAGGTTGTACTGCTCGCCCTCGCGCTTCTCGTTCGTGACGATCTGGATCGTATCGTTCGGGCAGACGTTCTCGCACTGGCGACACCAGATACAGCGCTCCTGGCTGAACTTGTGGACGCCGCGGAACCGGGGGCTCACCTCCGGGGCGACGTCGGGATACTCGACGGTGAACGTGTTGCCGTCCAGTGCGTGTTTCATCGTCGTTGCCATCGATTTGAGTAGTCCTATCATGCGACGAACACTCCCACGATTACGGCCGTGAGCACCAGGTTCGCGAACGAAAGGACGAGCATGCCCTTCCATCCGATCTCGATCATCTGGTCGATCCGCACCCTGGGAAGCGCCGAGCGCAGCCACTGGGTGAACAGGAAGATCGCCCAGATCTTGATGATGAACCAGACGATCCCCGGAAGGACCGGCCCGGTCGGGCCGCCGAGGAAGATCGTCGTGATGATCGCGGCCCCGAGGAAGATGTGGAGGAACTCCCCGAGGTAGATCAGCACGAAGTAGACCGAGGAGTACTCGGTCTGGTAGCCGGCGACGATCTCGGTCGGCGCTTCGGGCGTGTCGAACGGGTTGCGACCGAGCTCGGCGATGTTCGCCGCCAGGAACAACACGAACGCGAACGGGTTGACGATCGCGAACCAGGCGGGGATGCCGATCCCGGCGACGGTAAAGAGCGCCTGCTGCTGGGCCTCGACGATGCCGGACATCTGGAGCGTGCCGGTGAAGATCACGACAGAGGCCCCCGTGACGATCAGCGGGATCTCGTAGGCGATGTTCTGTGCCACGGCGCGCAGCCCGCCGAGCATCGAGAACTTGTTGTTCGAGGCGTAGCCGGCCATCACGAGACCGACGGAGGCGATCGAGGCGATCGCGAAGACGAAGACGAGGCCGACTTCGGGGTCGGCGAGCTGGATCCCCGAGCCCATCGGGATGACCGCGAAGCCGAGCATCGCCGAGGAGGCGATGACGACCGGCGCGAGGTCGTAGGCGGGGCGGTCGACGTGTTCGGGGATGATCAACTCCTTCGCGAGCAGCTGGACCGCCGAGGCGACGATGATCAGGAGCCCGAACGGGCCGACGCGGTTGACCGCGATGCGGTCGGTGAAGGCGGCGGTGATCTTTCGCTTGGCCCACGGTCCGGCGACGCCGGTCATCGCGAGCATCAGGTTGCCGACGAAGAACGCGGCGAGGAACGCCGCGATCATGTCGCCGAGGATTCCGAACTGGCCGAGGCCGGTCAGCTCGGAGATCGTTTCGGGGAGCAAGACCGCCTCCAGCGGGGCCGGGTTCATCGATCGACCTCGCCGAGGATGATGTCCAGACTGCCGAGCGAGGCGATCAGGTCGGCGACGTACTCGCCTTCGGCCATCTCGCCGAGCGTCGAGAGGTTAGAGAAACACGGGCTGCGGATCTTGAAGCGCGCGGGCTTGGCGGTGCCGTCCGAGCGCATGTAGATGCCGAGTTCGCCCTTCGCCGCCTCGACGCCGCGGTAGACCTCCGTGTCGGGGTCGGGCTTGAGCGTCCTGGGGACGTTCGACTGGATCTCCCGGTCCTCCTCGGGCCACTCCTCGAGGAGGTCGATACACTGCTCGACGATCTTCGCCGACTGCTCGACCTCGCGCATCCGGACGAGCAGGCGCGAGTAGTTGTCACAGCCGTGTTCGACGGCGACCTCCCAGTCGAGTTCGTCGTAGTAGCCGTAGGGATCGTCCCGACGGAGGTCCATGTCCACGCCGGAGGCGCGGGCGACCGGTCCCGTCGCGCCGTACTCCTTGGCGGCCTCCGGGGGGAGGACGCCCGTTCCGACGGTCCGGATCTGGAAGATCTCGTTCGAGGTGATCAGGTCGTGGTACTCCTGGGTCGCGACCGGGAGGTCCTCCAGGAAGTCACGCGTCTTCTCGAAGAACTCCTCGCGCGGCTCCGGGAGGTCCCAGGCCACCCCGCCCAGCCGGAGGTAGTTGAACATCATCCGCTGGCCGGTGAGGTCCTCGAGGATCGACTGCAGCTTCTCGCGGTCGCGCATCGCGTACATGAAGATGGCGGTGAAGTCGCCGTAGATGTCGAGACAGAACGTCCCGAGCGCGAGCATGTGCGAGCACATCCGACAGAGCTCCGCGCCCATCGTCCGGATCACCTGCGCGTACTCCGGTACGTCGATGTCCGCTAAGTCCTCGACCGCGCGGGCGTAGGCCCACTCGTTCATCAGCCCGCCGGGGGCGTAGTCCCAGCGGTCCGGGTACGGCATGATCTGGTGGCGGTAGGTGCTCTGCTGGCACATCTGCTCCTCACAGCGGTGGAGGTAGCCGATGTCGGGGTCGACGTCGACGACCTGCTCGCCGTCGAGCACCGCCTTCAGGTGGAGCACGCCGTGGGTCGCCGGGTGGTGGGGGCCGATGTTGATGAACATCGTATCCGAGTCGGAGTCCCGGTAGTCCCCCTCGATCGGGTTCACGTGCTCCCTGTACGGGACGATCTGTGGCTTGTCCTGGTCGTAGTCGAGGCCGAGCGGGTGGCCCTGCCAGGTCTCGGGCAGGAGGATCCGCCGGAGGTCGGGGTGGCCCTCGTACTCGATGCCCACTAGGTCGTAGGCCTCGCGCTCGTGCCAGTCGGCGGTCTTGTAGACCGGCGCGGCGGTCTGGCTGACCGGGTCGTCGCGCGGGACGGGGACGACGACGCCGACCTCCCGGGTCATGTCCCCGTACTTCTTGAGGTGGTAGATCGACTCGTAGCGGTCTTCGTACTCCTGTGCGGTGACACAGGAGAGGTAGTCGAAGCCCGCCTCGTCCTTGAGGAGGCCGAGGACCTCCTGGACCTCGTCGGGACGGATGACGAACGCCTCCGCGTTCAGGTGCGTTTCGCGACCGAGGACGTGTGCGCCGAGCAGCGACTCGAGCGCGTCGTAGTCCACCCCCTCGTCGGTGACGTACGTCGACTCCGGCTGTGGTTCTTCGAGGCTCATGGTGAATCCGCCCAGTTGTACCGCATGACGAGGTCGTCGTCGTCGAGCTGCTCCGTGAGTTTCTCGACGACCTCGTCCTGTTCGAGGTCGCCGAACGGTTCGAGCTCGTACGGTTTGACGACGACCGGTGAGCTCTCGCCGTTGGCGATCCGCTCCTGGAGCTTGACGACGCCGTAGACGAGCGCTTCCGGTCGGGGCGGGCAGCCCGGGACGTGGATGTCGACCGGGATGACCTCCTCCGCGCCCTTCACGACGTTGTAGCCCTCCTGGAACGGCCCGCCGGAGATGGCACACGAGCCCATGTTGACGACGAACTTCGGTTCGGCCATCTGGTCGTAGACACGTTTCATCCGGGGGGCGAACTTCGAGACCACGGTGCCGGGGATGATGATCGTGTCCGCCTGCCGGGGCGAGGCTCTCGGCACCCCGCTCCCGAACCGGTCGAGGTCGTGTTTCACCGCGTAGGTGTGCATCATCTCCAGGCTGCAGCAGGCGATCCCGAACTGGAGCATGAACATCGAGGAGCCGCGACACCAGTTCAGGAACTGGTCGAACTTGGTGAGGATGAACGGGGAGGTCCCGAACGCCTCCCTGAGTGGGGAGTTGAACCGATTGTCCGCGCCCTCGCCCATCCGCGCGTCCCGGGTCTTCGTCTGCGCTGGCTTTCCGTCGATGATCGACTGTCGTGGTGATTTCTCGCTACTCATGGCTGAATCCTGGTCCGCTTCTCGGGGTGTTCGCTCTTGATCCACTGGACGGCGCCGGTGCGCCACGCCCAGACGAGCGCGGCGACCAGCACGCCGATGAACACCAGCATCGGCCCGAGGGCGTGCAGCAGGCCGACCTCCGCGATGGCGTCGGTGTAGATGACCACCCACGGGAAGATGAACGCGGTCTCGATGTCGAAGACGACGAAGAGCAACGCGACCATGTAGTACTGGATGTTGAACCGGATGCGGGTCGTCCCCGTCGGCACCTCACCGCTCTCGTAGGTGCTCCGTTTTCCCTGTTCGGGGACCGACGGGCGGAGCAGCGCCGATACCACCATCATTCCGACTGGTATCAGCACCGCGACGAACGCCAACGCCCCCACTGCGATCCACTCGCTCATACAATCGTCCGAGGGTTGGGAACCCACCTACATAAGGGTTGATTCTCGCCGCGTCGGCGGGTAATCACGCCCGGTTCAGGCCGTGCGAGAAACTCACTCGCGGTCGGCTCTGAACCGCTCGGTCCCCCGCTCGTGGAGCTCGCGCGAGACCGTCCCGACGCGCTCTCGCAGGTCGGCGTGGTAGCTCTCGAGACGCTCCCGGAGTTCGTCGTGTTCGCGCGCGAGGATTTGGACTGCGGACAGGGCGGCGTTGTGCGATTTCCCGGCATCGACGGCGACGATCGGCGCGCCCGTCGGCATCCCGATCACCGAGTCGACCGACTTCTCCTGGACCGGCACCCCGATCACCGGCAGGGGAAAGGCGATCGAGGCGGTCATGTTCGGGAGGTCGGCCGACTTCCCGCCCGCACCCGCGATGATCACGTCGAGACCGCGATCGCCCGCCGTCTCCGCGTACGCGTACATGAGATCCGGCGTCCGGTGTGCGGAGACGACGTACGTCTCGAACGAAAAGCGCTCGTCGGGCGGCTCCTCGAACGCCGTCTGTTCGGCGAAGCCCAGTCCCGTGAGCGCCTCGTACGCCCCGACCATCACGTCGAGGTCCGAGTCGCTCCCCATCACGATCCCGATCTCTGGGGTCTCTTCGCTCGGCACGTCCCGATCCGCCTCCCCTCTCAGCTCCCCGGCCAGTTCCGAGACGGCGTCGCTCATGACTCGAACTCCAGACGCTCGACGCACGAGCGTGCCGTTTCCAGCAGCCCGTCCCGACCGTCCTCCCCCTCCGTTTCGGTCACCGTCACGTGGCCCATCTTCCGTAGCTCACGGACCTCGCGCTTGCCGTACCAGTGGAGGTGGGCGTTCGGCTCGGCGAGGACGTCCGCCACTCCCGAGAGCCGTGCCTCGCGCGACGGCACGTCGCCGAGGAGGTTCGCCGAGACGGTCGTCTTCCGTAGCTCCGTCGGTCCGAGCGGGAGCCCCAGCACGGCCCGGACGTGGTTCTCGAACTGCGAGGCGTGCGCGCCTTCGATCGTCCAGTGGCCCGAGTTGTGCGGTCGTGGCGCGATCTCGTTGACGAGGAGCTCGCCCCTCTCGGTCTCGAACAGTTCGATCCCGTAGGTGCCCCTCCCCTCGAGCAGCGAGAGCACCTCGCGGGCGACCGCCTGTGCGCGCGTTCTCACCTCGTCGTTCGTCCGGGCGGGGACGACCGTCTCACGCAGGATCTCCTCCTCGTGGACGTTCTCGCCCGCGACGTAGGTTCGTAGCTCCTCGCTCCCTTTCACCCCGATCACCGAGAGTTCCCTGACGAACGGGACGAACGCCTCGACCATCGCGTCCCCCCCGAGTTCGGAGAGCACCGTCTCCGCGTCCGCCGGCCCCTCGATCGGGAGGTTACCCCGGCCGTCGTATCCCCCTCTTCGGGCCTTCACCATGGCGGGCGTCCCGAGGTCGGAGAGGGCCTCTCTGAGTTCCTCCGGACCCCCGACGGCGCGGAACTCGGGTACCGAGATCCCGGCGTCGGCGAGCGCACGCTTCTGGACGAGTTTGTCCTGGATCAGCCGGAGGGTGTCGGGCGAGGGCTGGACCGACACCCCGGTCTCGCTCGCCACTCGTTCCATCACGTCTGGGTCGGCGAGTTCGATCTCGAAGGTGAGCGCGTCCGAGCGCTCGGCGAGCTCTCGAATACCCTCCTCGTCGTCGAAGCTCCCCACTACCTGCTCTCTCGCGACCGGGTAGGCCGGGCACTCGGGTGTGGGATCGAGGACGACGAGCGAGACGCCGAGCGGGGAGGCGGCCTCGGCGAGCATCCGGCCGAGTTGGCCGCCGCCGACGACCCCGAGCGTCGGACTGGAGGCGGTGAGCTGCATGCCCTCGCGTTCTCCGGAGACCGAATAAGCGTTCGCGTTCGCCCGCCGGGTGTGTGCTTAAGCGTTCTCTCACCCTCCTCGTTCCAATGAGCGAACCAGAAGCCCAGCTCCCCTGGATGGACGAGCCGTTACCGATCGACGAGGCCGTGGAGGCGCTCGCACAGACGAGCGACGAGGACGCGGAGGAGGTCGAACGCCTCGAAGAGCGGGTCGCTGACCTCGAAGCACGCCTCGCGGCGCTCGAGGACGGCACCGGCGTCGAGTGTCCGTCCTGCGAGGACGGCGAGGTGCTGAAGTCCGGCGTCGGGGC
>SKWB01000334.1 GCA_007129135.1 Halococcaceae archaeon
CCTCGCGCTGGCCGAGGGCGTAGAGCGCCTGGACCGTGAGCTTCGCGTCGCGGATCCAGTTGTACCGGTAGTCCCAGTTGCGTGGTCCGCCGATCGCCTCGGGAAGCGAGGTCGTCGGCGCGGCACAGATCGCGCCCGTCTCCTCCTGTATCAGGAGTTTGAGGGCGAGCCCGGAGCGCCTCGTCAGCTCCCGCCAGCGCTCCTCGATACACTCCGGAGCGCGGTCGTTACAGCCGTCGGTCCATCCCGTCCAGAAGGCTTCGGTAGCCTCCCTGACCCCCTCGGCCTCCGAGAGCGGTGGGACCGGCTCGCCGTACCGAGTCACGAACCGGATCGACTCGCCCGCCGTGAGCGTGGGGGTCGCGACCGCCCGATCGTCGAGGGCTCGAACCGAGGTCTCGGTGGCGAGCCATAGGTCGTGGCCCCCGCCGGTCGCCAGGATCTGATCCTCACGCCGCTCGACGGTGGCCTCGACCTCGCCGTAGGAGAAACGCGGGCGAAAGGCGGCCTCTACCGACACCGTCCCCTCCTCGCAGACGAGGTCGCGGTAGAGGCAGTTCCGATCGGCCAGCTCGTGATCCATCGGGAAGAAGTCGGTCAGCGTCGCCCGCCCGCTCGCGGTCTCGAACGTGGTCGCGAGCACGTTCGTCCGGGGGACGTACGACTGCTCGCTCTCGAACGGCCCGATCGGCCGGATCGAGAACTCCCCGCCGTTCGCCGGGTCGAGCAGGCCCGCGAAGACGCTCTCCGCGTCGAGCGTCGGCGCACACCACCAGTCGATCGCGCCGTCCCCGGAGACGAGCGCGCAGGCGGTCTCGTCACCGATCAGGCCGTGGTCCGAGATGGGCGAAAAGCGCATTCAGTCGACCCTCCGCGGGCCCTCGTCGGTGAGCAGTGCGTCGATCAGCCGGAGCGGCGTCGCGTCGTAGGCGGGGTTCTCGATCGAGAAGCCCTCTGCGGGTTCGAGCATCACCTCGTTCGGGGACCGGCGCTCGTTCTCGAAGGCGAAGCCGCGGTCGATCACCTTCGCGTCTGAGCCGGCGGCCCAGACCGGCACGCCGAGGTCCTTCGCGACCGCGGCGATCGGGTAGGTCCCGACGCGGTTGTAGAGCAGCTCCTCGACGACGCAGTCCATTCCGATCGCGACCGCGTCGCACTCTCGGAGGACGTGGCCCGACGCGCCGTCGACGACGAGCGTCGCGTCCACGCCGTCGACCGTCGCGAGCGAGCGTGCCGACTTCCGACCGAGATAGCGTGGGCGGGCTTCGGTGATGTACACCGACAGCCGATCACCCTCGCGGGCGGCGAGTTCGATCCCCTCCAGCACCGTCGTCGAATAGTCGTGGGTGAGCAGCGTCATCCCGTCCTCGAGGCGCTCGCTCAGGTGCATCGCCGCGCGGCGTTTTCCCGTCTCCACGTCGTTGACCACCCGGGAGATCGCCGACTCGAGGACCCCTTTCGCCTCCTGGACGCTCTCGACTTCGGTCTCGGTCACCGCGCGGACGACCTCGCGCTGGGTGTTGTGCAGCGAGGCGTGGGAGGTGTTCGCCCGTCGGAGCGCGCGGCTGTTGTGCTCGACGTCCTGGACGAACTCCTCGACGGTCGCGTACTCGCGTTCGAGCAGCTCCGAGAGGGCCTGCGTCGCGTTGATCGCCACTATCGAGGAGCTGTGAGTCCGCATCTCGGCGATCTCCTCGACCGTCTCGTCGATCATGCCCGAAATTCGCCCGCGCGAGCGAAAGGTGTTCCGGGGGAGGGCGCAGCCCGTAAGCGCCCGGAGTGCGTAGCGATGGTATGAGCTACCCGGTCAGCTAC
Source organism: Halococcaceae archaeon (assembly GCA_007129135.1). Taxonomy (GTDB): domain Archaea; phylum Halobacteriota; class Halobacteria; order Halobacteriales; family Halalkalicoccaceae; genus Natronorarus. The sequence continues at coordinate 1,816 of SKWB01000334.1, forward strand.
TACTGTCCCCACTGCGGTGCGGTGGTCGAACTCGAGCGCGAGGGCTACCTCGCGGACAAGGCGGTCACCCCCTACCCATTCGAGGGCTGGGAGTACGCGGCCCCGAACGAGGCGTTCGAGGAGGCCGAGGGCGTCGCCTTCACCTGCGGCGAGGACGGCACGCTGGTGGACAACGAAGAGACGGGCTGTGGCGAGCGCTTCTACCTGAGTTTCGTGAAGTTCGAGGAAGGGGAGGAGGTCGTTCCCGAACCGTCCTCGGAGTTCGTCGAGATCGGGCGCGAGCGCCCGCGCGGCCCGCGGTATCCGGGCGGTCCGAGCGGGTAGAGACGCCGCCGGAGGATTGATCACCCTTCCGCGCGCAGACGGGAGCGTTCGATGGGCTCCGACGATCTCTCGCGCCGCGGCTTCCTCGCCGGTACTGCGGGAACGGGAGCCGCGGCGCTGACCGGGGGCGTGCCAGTCACGGCTACGTCCGGGAGCGAGTCGGTCTCTGAGGAGCTAGAGGACCTAGAGGAGTTCGTGGACAACCGAATGGCCGAGGGGCTGGCCGAACACGACGTCGCGGGGGCGACCGTCTCGGTCGTCCACGACGGGGGGATCGAACTCGCGAAGGGCTACGGCTACGCCGACGTCGAGGCCGGGAGGGAGGTCAACGCGGAGGAGACGCTCTTTCGGATCGGGTCGGTCTCGAAGCTCCTCGGCTGGACGGCCGTCATGCAGGGCGTCGAACGGGGCGCGTTCGACCTCGATGTCGACGTGAACGAGTACCTGGAGGCGCTCACGATTCCCGACACCTACCCCGAGCCGATCACGCTCTCACACCTCGCGACCCACACGCCGGGCTTCGAGGAGCGTCTCCGAGGGACGTTCGTCCGAGACGAAGAGGACCTGCGCCCGCTCGCCGAGGCACTTCGCGAGGAGCGACCCGAGCGGGTCCGTCCACCGGGCGAACTCGCCTCCTACTCGAACTACGGCAGCGCGCTCGCCGGGCAGGTCGTCGCGGAGGGGGCCGAAACGAGCTTCGAGGCGTACGTCGAGGGGGAGGTCCTCGGGCCGCTCGGGATGGATCGGACGACCTTCGACCAGCCCGTTCCCGAGGGGATGGAACCGGATCTCTCGCGGGGCTACCGGTACGCGGGCGGCGAGTTCCGTGAAGGGGGCTTCGAGTACGTCGGCATCCCGCCGGCGGGGTCGGCGAGCGCGACGGCGACGGATATGGCGCGGTTCATGCTCGCCCACCTCCAGGGGGGAGCGCTCGACGGCGGGCGGGTCCTCGAGCCCGAGTCGGTCGAGCGGATGCACGAACGACGGTTCGGCCACGACGATCGGATCAACGGCGTCGCCTTCGGCTTCTACGAGCGGAACAGGGGCGACCTCCGGGTGCTCGCACACGGCGGCGACACCGAACTCTTTCACAGCGAACTGCTGCTGCTACCCGAACTCGACCTCGGGCTGTTCGTCTCCTACAACAGCCCCGGCGGCGTCGCCGCCCGCGAGGAGTTCGTCGCGGCGTTCCTCGACCGGTTCGAGGGACCGGAGCCGACACCGGAGCCGGACGGTCGGCCCGCACACGCGGAGGTGATCGAGGGGAGCTACCGGGGGATCAGGATGGCGGCGACGAGCTACGAGAAACTCGCCGGGGCGGCCTCGGTCGCGGAGCTCTCGGTCGAGTCCGACGGGACGCTCGTCGTCTCCGCGATCGGGGAGGAGTGGCGCTTCGCCGAGGTGGACGACCTCCTCTTCCGGGAGATCGACGGCGACGACGCGATCGCCTTCCGCGAGGAGGACGGCGAGATCACCCACGCCTTCCTCGGGAGCGTGCCGGTCATCGCGTTCGAACGACTCGAGTGGTACGAACGGCCCCTCCTCCAGGGGGCGCTGGCGGCCCTCACCCTGCTGGTGCTGCTCTCGGCGGTCGTCGGCTGGCCGCTCGCGATGGTTCGCCGGCGCTACCGCGACGGGCCGCCCCCGCCGGAACGACCGCGGATCGCACGGTGGCTCGCCGGCTCGAGCGCGCTCTGCCTGTTCGGCTTCCTCGTGGGGGTCGTCGTGCTCCTCGCGACCGATCCCGTGGGGACGGTCATGTCGCCCCCGGCGAGCCTCCAGCTCCTGTTCGTGCTCCCGGTGCTGGCGGCGCTCTCGACGCTCTGGGCCGCCCCCTACGTGGCCCGATCGTGGCGTGACTCCTACTGGGGGGTGCTCTCCCGGCTCCACTACACGCTGGTCGTGCTCGCGGCGGTCGGCCTGCTCTGGCTGCTCGCGTACTGGAACCTGCTTGGTGCGCGGCTCTAAGACCGGATCGCGAGCCAGCCCGCGATACCAGCACAGACGAGCGCGACCGCGGTGAGTAACGCGAACAGCGCCTGCCAGGTGGCGTAGGTGAGCGTCGCGCCCGCGAGCGACGCGCCGATCGCGCCGACGCCGAAGGTGCCGAGGTAGGTGTAGCCGTAGGAGAGGCCGTGGAGATCCGAAGGAACCGTCTCCGCGATCAACGCCTGGCCCATCGGCGCGAAGACGTACATCGCGAAGCCGATCACGGCACAGACGGCGGCGAGCGCGACGAGTCCGACACCTGCCGCCGGGACGAACGCGAGCGAGGCGAGCGCGAGCACGAGGAAGGTCGTGACGAGCGCGCGCTCGATGCTCGCGACGCGGTCGGTCAGTCGCCCGCCCGCGTACTGGCCGAGGACCCCCACGAGCAGCAGGCCGACGTATACCGCCTGCGCCGGGTCGACCGTCCCACCGCCGACGGCGACCGGTTCGGCGATCGCGAGCCGGGAGAGCACGTCCGGGAGGAAGGAGGTGAGCCCCCGGTAGTAGATCCCGTAGGCCATCACGATCGCGAAGACGACCAGGAAGCTCCCGGTGAGCAGAGACCTGGAGTCGGCGAGAAAGGAGCGGACGTGGCCGCCATCCGCGCGCACTGTCTCGGCCTCGTCGCTCGTCCGTGGCCGGTCGCCCTCCCCGACGTCGATCCGGAGGCCCAGCGCGACTGCGAACAGCGCTGGGAGGACGAAGACGAACGCGACGGCCCGCCAGTCGAGGACGACGAGCAGTGCGAGCGCGAGCGACGGGCCGAGCGCGGTGCCGACGCTCCCGGCCGCGCCGTGGTAGCCAAGAACCGTTCCACGGGCCTCCGCGCCCCGGCTGATCAGCGAGAGGCCCGCCGGGTGGTAGAGGCTCGCCGCCGCCCCCCAGACGATCAGCGCGAGCGTCAGGACCAGGACGTTCGGCGAGAGCGCGATGAGCGCGAACGAGAGGCCCATCCCGCCGATCGAACAGAGGACGAGGCGTTTCGAGCCGTAGCGGTCCGCGAGGACGCCACAGGGCGGCCCGCCGATCCCGACGAGCGCGAAGCCGGCGGCGAGGACGAGACCGAGCGTCGCCGCCGTCACCGAGAAGGCGTCGAGCCAGACCACGACGAAGACCGGGATCGAGAGCTCGTAGCCGTGGAACGTCGCGTGGCTCAGCGCCGTGAAGCGGGCGATCGACCGGTCGTCTCCGTCCATCGTGGCCCTCTGATCCTCAACCGGTATAAATCGTCGCGATGGGGCGATCCGTTCCGTCGGTCAGTCCATCGAGCACACCTGGACGGGTCGTCCTGGCGCCGGTGCGTACCCGTCGCTTTTGCACCTCGCCGTCACATTCCTGGACATGGAGTACGTCACCGTCGGCGGGACCGAGGTGCCGGCGCTTGGGTTCGGCACCGCCCGGATGGACGAGTACGACGAGCAGTACCGCACGGTCTCGGCCGCCCTCGAAACCGGCTACCGACACGTCGACACCGCACAGATCTACGGCAGCGAGGGTGCCGTGGGCGACGCGATCGAGGAGAGCGACGTCGACCGGGAGGAGCTGTTTCTCACCACCAAACTCGCGGACGGGAACCGCGACCGCGACGCGGTCCTCGAGTCCACCGCCGAGAGCCTCGATCGCCTCGGGACCGAGTACGTCGACCTCCTCCTGATCCACTCGCCGAACGACGGGATCGGTCACGAGGAGACGATCGGGGCGATGAACGAGCTTCAGGCGGAGGGACGCGTGGAACACGTCGGCGTCAGCAACTTCTCGGTCCGGCAGACCGCGGAAGCGATCGAGCTCTCGGAGACCCCGATCCTGACGAACCAGGTGAAGTACAACCCCTACGAGTCCCAGGCGGATCTCCTGGCCTACTGCATCGACGAGGGGGTGATGCTGACCGCCTACAGCCCGCTCGCGGTCGGGGACGTCGTCGGCGACGAGGTACTGGAGTCGATCGGCGAACGCCACGACAAGACCGCCGCACAGGTGGCGTTGCGGTGGCTGCTCGATCAGCCGATGGTCTCGCCGATCCCGATGTCCTCTTCCCCAGGACATATCCGGGAGAACTTCGCTCTCTTCGACTTCGAACTGGACGACGAGGAGCTGCGCGAGGTGTTCGAGCTCCAGGGCGGGCTTCCCGAGGAGCTCGCCGATCGGCTCGGGCTCTAACCCGGAGAGCGCTTCGGACCTACCCCTTGATGTTACAGACGGGGAACGTCCGGGCGACCCTGTCCCCGATCCCGAGCGCGTCCGAGACCCGCACCACCTCGTCGACGTCCTTGTAGACACCCGGGGCCTCCTCCGCCACGGTCGCCCCGCTCTGGGCCTTGACGTAGACCTTCTGTCCCCGTAGCTCGTCCTGGACGTCGCCGCCCCAGAACTCCTGTTTCGCCTGCGTCCGGCTCATCAG
>SKWB01000292.1 GCA_007129135.1 Halococcaceae archaeon
GATGGGCTTTCGGGTCTACCAGACCGTCGCGGAGGGTGATCAGCTGGTCGCCTCGTTCGACACGGGGACCGGTGCGCTCGAGGGGGTCGTGATCGGGACGCGACTGGGCGCGGTGCGAACGGGGGCGATCGGCGGGGTCGCGGTCGACCACCTCGCCCGCGAGGACGCGCGCACGCTGGGGGTGCTCGGCTCCGGCCGACAGGCACGCACACAGGTCGAGGCCGCGGCGACGGTCCGGACGTTCGACGAGGCGAGGGTCTTCTCGCCGACGCGCGAGCACCGCGATGCGTTCGCGCGGGAGATGTCCCGAGGGATGGAGTTCGAGGCGGTCGCCTCCGCCGAGGAGGCCGTCAGTGGTGCGGACGTACTGATCGTCGCGACGAGTTCGACGGAGCCGACGTTCGACCCCGACTGGCTCGAACCGGGGGTGCACGTGACCACACTCGGTCCGAAGTTCGAGGGCGCGAGCGAGATCGACCCGTCGCTGCCCGCCCGCTGCGACTCGATCGTCACCGACTCGCTCGCACAGGTCGACGGCTACGATCGGCCGTACGTCGTTTCGGGTGCCGAGAGGGAACGGACGGTCGAACTCTCCACCGTCGTCGTCGGCGAGCGGGAGGGTCGAACCGATCCGGACGACCGGACGCTGTTCTGTTCGGTCGGTCTCGCGGGGACGGAGGTCGTGCTTGCGCGGGCCGCCTTCGAGGCGGCGACGAACGGGTAGGGATCGGAACCGACGCCGGAAACACCGGGAAAACATATATATTTATACCGTAATTTCCGAGTATGGATCCGCTCTCCAGACGGACCGTCCTCGGCGCGTGTGCGGGTATCACTGCCGGTCTCTCGGGTTGCCTCTCGGACGACGAGGATGACGAGCCGTCCGACGAGTTCCGTGCCGAGACCGAACGCGAGGTCGACCTCGCCGACGTCAGGCTGGTCAACCACGACGACGGGGTCCACGACGTGAACGTGCTCGTCGAGCACGCGGCGGCGTTCGTCCACTGGGCGACCTACGAGGTCGAACCGGCCTCGGCCGGCGGCGGCGAGACGGTCGACGTCGACCTCCCGGACGAACCGGGCGAGACGGTCGTCCACGTCCGCGTCGACGACGAGTTCACCAGCGCGCCGCTGGCCGAACGCGACGGGGGACGCTGTGCCCGCGTGATGGGCGTTGTCGACAGCGACGGCTCGCCCTCGGTCTACCAGGGGGCGGGCGAGTGTGACGACGAGGAAGCCGAGGACGAGTGATAACTCGGAACGAAACGACTTATCCGACTGGCGCGAACGGAGGCTATGAACGTCACGATCATCGACTACGGGGTGGGGAACCTCCGGAGCCTCCGTCGGGGGCTCGAACGCGCGGACGCGACGGTCTCCATCTCGGACGATCCGGACGAGATAGCCGACGCGGAGGCGCTCGTCCTCCCGGGCGTCGGCGCGTTCGGCGAGTGCGTGCGCAACTCACGGCCGTTCCACGACGTGCTCCTCGAGGCGGCAGAGGACACCCCGATCCTGGGGATCTGCGTCGGGCTCCAGCTCATGTTCACCGAGAGCACCGAGGGCGTCCCGGACGGCGAGACGATCGAGGGCCTCGACCTCATCCCGGGACGGGTCGAGCGGCTCCCGAGCGAGCGGGTGAAGGTACCGCACATGGGCTGGAACGAACTCTCGATCGAGCGCGAGCATCCGATCGTCGCGGGAGTGGGCGAGGGCGAGTACGCCTACTTCGTTCACTCCTACCGCTCGGACGTCGCGGATCACACGGTCGCCTCCTGTACCTACGGCGGCGGGTTCGCGGCGGTCGCGGCGAACGAGGCGGGGAACGTGATTGGGACGCAGTTCCACCCGGAGAAGAGCGGAGAAGCCGGGCTGCGGATCCTCGCGAACTTCGTCGCGTACGCCGAGGACGCTGGAGACGGGATCGCCGCCGACTGATCCTCTCCCGCGCGAGGAAAACGGGGCGTTTTTCTCCCCGTACGGGACTCACCCTGTGTGCACGCGATCACGAACAGCGGGTGGGTCGAGGTGATCACCGGCTGTATGTTCGCCGGGAAGACCGAAGAGCTCCTGCGGAGGCTCAGACGCGCGGAGATCGCGGGCCAGTCGGTCGCGGCGTTCACCCCCGCGCTCGACGAGCGATACGGCGAGGCGACCATCGGCAGCCACTCGGGGGGCACCTGGGACGCCTACGTGATCGAGCCCGATCCGGGAGGCGTCAGGGAGATCCCCGAACACCTGAACGGCGAGCAGGTCGTCGCGATAGACGAGGCGAACTTCTTCCCCGCCGAGTTGATCGGCGTCTGCGAGGAACTAGCGAAGAACGGTCGGCGCGTGATCGTCTGCGGCACCGACCAGACGTTCCGCGGGGAGCCGTTCGAGCCGCTGCCGGGGCTGCTCGCGGTCGCCGAGTACGTCGAGAAGCTCCAGGCGATCTGTACGGTCTGTGGCGAGCCGGCGAGCCGGAACCAGCGGCTGATCGACGGCGAGCCCGCCCACGTCTCCGACCCGACGATCATGGTCGGGGCCGCGGAGGCCTACGAGGCGCGGTGTCGTAACTGCCATATCGTGCGCGGCGACTAGGTCCGACGTGACCCAGTGGATCGAGCAGTCGACAGGGGGCCGCGACCGGGGGCCGCGTGCGGTCGTCCGGGCGTGGGTCGAGGTGCTGACCCGCCCGCGACGCTTCTTCTCGCACGCGGTCGCCCCCGGGGACCAGGCGCCCGGCCTCACGTTCGCGATCTGCGTCGTCCTCGGCGCGCTGTTCGTCCGGCTCGTCACCGCCCCCGAGAGCTACCCGACGCTCGCCGGCCAGCGCGCCCTCTCCGTGACGCTCGTGATCGGGCTGGTCGGGCTGCTCGTCGCCCCGCTCACCCTCCACCTCGTCGCGGCGCTCCAGACCCTCTTCCTGATCCCGTTCGCGTCCGACCGCGGCGGGATCAGCGAGACGGTCCAGGTGATCGGCTACGCGGCGGCTCCCGGGCTCCTCGCGGGACTGCCGGTTCCCGAGATACAGGCGGCGGCCGCGCTCTACGGGACCGTCCTGCTCGTCGTCGGGGTGAGCGTGGTCCACCGCGTCTCGCTCACCAGGGCGGGGCTGCTCGCCGCGGCCCCGGCCTACGTCGTCTTCGGGGTCGGCTTCGGTGGTGCTGACGCCACCCTGACGGTCCTCGCGACGTGGGGACTGATGTAGCCGAGGGACCTACCCCCACCGTGCTTACGCTCGACCTCTCGGAGTTCACGATAGAGCTGAAAGACGGATCGATCAAGAACGTCGGACCGACCAACAAGCGCGCCTCGGCGAAACTCTTCGACGTGGAGGAGGCGGAGGCCCGCGCGTTCGGCGACAAACGGGTGAAGCTCGTCTTCGGTGACGACGAGGGTAACGAGGTGCAGGTCGCGCTCTTCCCCGAGGAGGCCCGCGAGATCCGGGAGGGGATCGAGGCGCTCGAGGCCGACAGCCCGGTCTTCGAGTGATCAGGCCCGCCGGCGGAGCCGTCCCCGGACGAACGGCCGCACGGGGGTGATACCCGCCTCGACCCGCTCGATCTCGATCACGTCGAAGGCGTCGTGGCCGACGAACGTCGCGGCCGTGTCGCGGGTGAGGTGACAGCCGCCGGCGGTCTTCGTCCAAATCGGGTCGATCGCGCGCTGGAGGCGCGCGCGCCAGCCGTCGTCGCGGACGTGTTCGAGGAAGCGGAACTCGCCGCCGGGGCGGAGCACACGTGCCACCTCCGAGAGGGCGAGCTCGGGGTCGTCCACGGTACAGAAGACGATACCCGCGAGCACCGCGTCGAACGTGTCGTCGTCGTACGTGAGCGCCTCCGCGCGGTCGGCCCGGATCTCGACGTCGATCCCGAGCTCTCGCGCCCGGCGCGCCGCCCGCCGTCGCATGTGTGGGTCGGGTTCGATCGCGTGCAGGTCGGTCCCTCGGAGGTGTGGAAAGCTCGCACCCGTGCCCGCCCCGAGATCGAGTACCGGACCGGTCAGTCCCGCCGCGAGGTACTCGCGGTGGGGCGCGAAGAGGCGTTCTTCGGGGACGAGCGGGTCGTAGACGGCCGCGAACAGCGGATGGGAGATCTCGGTGTCCGACATGGTCTCCTGTCGGCTGTGACCGTGTTAAGGTCCTCGGTAGACGGGGGTGCGATGATCTCGGAGGACGTACCTCCGACAGTGTGTCCGCTACGACGGCGCGCGGTGAAGCGTTCCGTCGCGCGCGTTTCGACAACCGTTTTAGCACGGGGCTGTTTCACCCGTTCATATGGGCAGCTGTATCATTTGTGGGACCGCGGTAGACGGGATCGTCTGCCAGTCCCACGAAGAAGACGTCTTCTTCCGGTTCACTGGAAACCGCCCGGACCAACTGACGGTCGGCCGCTTCTACGAGGGGACCGTAGACGGCTTCGCCGACTTCGGCGTCTTCGTCGACATCGGAGACCGCGTCACCGGACTGTTGCACAGGAGCAAGCTCGACAAGCGCCTCGAGAGCCTCGACTGGGAGCCGGGCGAGACCGTCTTCGTCCAGGTCATGGGCGTGCAGAACAACGGCAACATCGACCTCGGCTGGTCGATCCGTCAGTCGCCCCGCGAGTTCCGTGGCGAGGGGATCCAGACCCCCGAGGGCGACCACCTCCCGGAGGAGGACGCAGAGCCAGAGCCGGAATCCGAACCCGAACCCGAGGTCGACCAGACGGAGACGGAATCCGAGGCAGAGCCGGAACCCACCCAGGGTACCGAAGTGTCGGGCGAGGAGCCCGAACGAACCCCGCCAGAGGCGGTCGACGGGGGCGGCGGTTCGGTCGCAGTCCACCGCAGCGAGCCGACGACCGGGCTGGAGGACGTCTCCCGTGTGGAGGCCGCGAGCCTGGAGTCGGCGGTCGGCGAACGGGTTCGCGTGGAGGGGCGGATCGAGGGGGTCCGACAGACGAGCGGGCCGACGGTCTTCACGCTCCGCGACGAGACCGGGAGCGTCGAGTGCGCCGCGTTCGTCGAGGCGGGCGTGCGGGCCTACCCCGAGCGGGAGGAGGGCGACCTCGTCGCGCTCGTGGGCGACGTGGAGCACCACCAGGGGTCGGTCCAGATCGAGACGGAGACGCTCGCTTCCCTCGACGAGGAGGAGGCCTCTGCGGTCGTCTCGCGACTCGACGGCGCTCGGGACGCGGCGGCGGCCCCCGAGTCGACCGCGCTCCTCGCGGACGAGGACCCTGTCGATGGGGCGAGCGACACCGTCGTCGAGGCGGCGACGGCGATCCGTCGGGCGGTGTTCGACTCGCGGCCGATCGTCGTCCGCCACACCGCCACCGCGGACGGCTACGTCGCGGGTGCGGCGATCGAACGCGCGGTCCTGCCGCTGGTCAGAGAGCACCACGACCGCGAGGACGCACAGTACCACTACTTCGACCGGCATCCGCTCGACGGCGAGTCCTACGGCATGGGGGCGGCGACCGGCGACCTCACGCACATGCTGAGCGACCGCGAGCGCCACGACGAGAAGCTCCCGCTTGTCGTGCTGGTCGCTGCGGGCGGGACCGCAGAATCGGCCGACGGTATCGGCCTGCTCGACGTCTACGGCGTCGACCGGATCGTGATCGACGCGGGCCGGATCGACGACGCGGTCGCAGAGCGCGTCGAGACGGTGCTCACGGGCGAGGAGCTGACGACGACCGCGCTGGCCGCGAACGTCGCGGCGGTCGTCAACGACGCGGTCCGTGAGGACCTCTCGCACCTCCCCGCGGTGAGCTACTGGGAGACCGCTCCCGAGGCCTACGCCGCGCTCGCGGCGGAGGCGGGCTACGACGAGGAGGGCCTGCGAGAGCTGCGAGAGGCCGTCACGCTGGAGGCGTACTACCAGGCCTACGAGGACAAACGCGAACTGATCTCGGACCTCCTGTTCGAGAACGACGACGGCGTCAGGGGGCTGGCCTCGCACGTCGCCGAACAGTTCCGTGTGAAACTCGACACCGAACTCGACACCGCGCGGCCGAACGTCGAGGAGCACGAGGTCGGCGGCCTCCGCGTCGCGTCGCTCGACACCGACGCCTACACTCACCGTTTCGACTTCCCGCCGACGTCGCTGCTGCTCGACGCGCTGTTCAGGGAGCTTCGGGACGAGGAGCCGTTCGTTCTCCTCGGGCTCGACGAGTCGGAGCTTCGGATCCGAAGCTCCGAGGGCCTCGACGTCGAGGCGCTCGCAGAGCGCGTCGAGGAGCGGGTTCCGGACGCGGGTCTCACGGTCCGCGGAACGCGCCACGGTCGGCTGGAGTTCCTGATCGGTCGGCGCGAGGCCGTCCACGAGGCGACCGTCGCGGCGCTCTCGGACGTCCTCCACGTCCCCCAGGCGTAGCACGAACGACACCCTTTTCGAGGCGCGCGCGCGAGGAACGGGTGATGATCGGCGCGACGTTCGGGTGGTTCGCGTGAGCGAGAGCGTCAGTGATGCCTTCGCCCGGACCTGTCGACTGCTCGCCGAGCGGATCGTCGCGGGCGAGATCGAGCGCGAGGAGCTGGAGTCGGCGAAACTCGAGGCGTGTTCGCGCTTTTCCTCACCGAAGGTCCCGACCAACGCGGAGATTCGCGACCACGCCCCCGAGGGCGAGCGCGAGACGGTCGAGGCCGTCGTCAGGCGAAAGCCCGTCAGGACGGCCTCGGGCGTCTCGCCCGTGGCTATCATGACCTCGCCGCACATGTGCCCCCACGGGAAGTGTCTCTACTGCCCGGGCGGGCCCGCCAGCGAGTTCGACAGCGCCCAGAGCTACACGGGTCACGAACCCGCGGCCGCCCGCGGCGTCCAGAACGACTACGACCCCTACGGACAGGTCACGCTCAGGCTCGAACAGCTACGAGAGATCGGCCACCCGGTCGACAAGGTCGAACTGATCCTGATGGGCGGGACGATGACCGCCCGGAGCCACGACTACCAGGAGCGGTTCGTCAAACGGGCGCTCGAGGCGATGAACGACTACGACGTGGAGGCGGAGCCGAACCCGGCGGAAGGCGAGAGCTTCGCGCAGGAGCCCGAGGAGGTCGAGTTCCGGTATCTGGAGGACGTGATCGCGGAGAACGAGACCGCCAGAGTTCGGAACATCGGGACGACGTTCGAGACGAAGCCCGACTGGTGTGACCCCGAGCAGATCGACCGGATGCTCGACCTGGGCGGGACGAAGGTCGAAGTCGGCGTCCAGACGACGTTCGAGCGGATCAACCGGGAGATGCACCGCGGCCACGGGATGGGGGCGTCGGTCGACGCCAATCGCAGGCTCAGGGACGCGGCGTTCAAAGTCGGCTTCCACATGATGCCCGGCCAGCCGGGGATGAGCCGCGAGATGTGTCTGGAGGACTTCCGGCGGATCTTCGAGCAGCCACAGTGGCGGCCGGACTACCTGAAGATCTACCCGATGCTGATCGTCCGGGGGACCCGCACGTACGACATGTGGCGCCGCGGGGAGTACGAGCCCCTCGAGAACGAGGAGGCCGCGGAGCTGGTGGCGGAGATCAAGTCGACGATACCGAAGTACGTCCGGCTCCAGCGCGTCCAGCGGGACATCCCTGCGGACTTCATCGACGCGGGCGTCTGGAAGTCGAACCTGCGCCAGCTCGCCCGCGAGCGGATGGCCGAACACGGCTGGACGTGTGAGTGTATCCGGTGTCGCGAGGTGGGGATGAACGAGGAGGAGCCGGAGTCCGTCGACCTCGACGTGCTCACCTACGAGGCGGCCGGCGGTACGGAGCACTTCATCAGCTTCGAGGACCGGGAGAAGGGGCTGCTCGTCGGCTTCTGCCGGCTGCGCTTTCCCGGCGATCCCGTGAGACGTGAACTCCAGGACGCCGCCCTGATCCGGGAGCTCCACGTCTACGGGAGCGAGGTCACCGTCGGCGAGGAGGGCGCGAGCGAGGCAGACTGGCAGCACAAGGGCTACGGCCGACGGCTGATGACGACGGCGGAGGACCTCGCCGCGGACGCGGGCTACGGGAAGGTCAGCGTCATCAGCGGCATCGGCGCACGCGAGTACTACCGGAACAAACTCGGCTACCACCAGGACGGTCCGTACGTCTCGAAGCGGGTCTGAGCGGTTTTTCGTGGAGGTTTTCGCGAGCGTAGGGAAAGGGAAAGTACGACTGATCCACACTGTCGGGACGACACCGCCGGGTTCGGATCCGTGTGCGCATATATCACGAACGATATGGCTATATCCTCGTGCGTCGTATACCTCTCACTGAGACTCGTTCGTTCGAGAGCCATCAGTGCGGAGCTACCAATGAAACGGATCACGACGTGCGGTGTACGGTCTGTAACGGGCGGTGACTGGCGGTGCTGATGGAGGCACTCGAGTACCCGCGGCGGAGCGAGAAGGTCGTGGAGACGGTCCTCATCGGTGGGATACTCACGCTGTTGAGCGTCCTGCTCGTCCCGATCGTCTTCCTCGCGGGCTATCTCCTGCGGGTGCTCGATCGGACCGCCCATGGCGACGAGGAACCGCCGGTCTTCGACGACTGGGGTGACCTCGGCATGGACGGGCTGAAGGCGCTCGCGGTCGCGATCGTCTACGGGCTGATCCCGGCGGTCGTCGTCGGGACCTTGGTCCTGATCAGCGGCCTCGGCTTCGCGGGCGGCGAGTCGCTCGCCGCGATCGGCGTCCTCGGGCTACTGCTGAGCTTCCTCGTTGGGGTCGTCCTGACGCTGGCGGTGGCCTACCTCACCCCGGCGGCGCTCGCGAACGTCGCCGAACACCGGACGGTCGGCGCGGGCTTCGATCTCGCCGAACTCAAGCCCGTCTGGACCAGCGCCACCTACGCCACCGGCTGGCTCTGGGCGCTCGCCGTGATCTTCGTCGGCGTCGTCGCCGCCGCGGTGGTCGGGATGGTCCCGATCCTCGGACAGATCGCGGGCGCGTTCGTCGGCTTCTACGCCGGCGTCGCGGCCTACTCGATCATCGGTCGGACCTGGGGCGAACTCCACCCGATCGAGACCAGAGAACGGCCGGTCGAGCGCGGTCAGCCCGAGATCTGAGTTTTTCGGTTCTACGTCCTGAGATACATCCCCCGCGAGTCGGGCGCGACCGGCTCGAACCCCCACCTCTCGTAGAAACCCTCGACGTCCGCGACCAGCGTGACGTACGCGCGTTCGGGGGCGTCGTCGTCGACGAACGCCATCAGTCGGTCCATGATCGCGGAGCCGATTCCCGTCCGCTGGTACCGCGGGTCGACCGCCATGTCCGCGATCACGTAGAGGCTCCCGCCGTCGCCGACGACCCGGCCCATGCCGACGGCCTCCCCATCGACGCGAGCGGTGACCGCGGAGAGCGATCCGGGGAGTCCCCGTTCGACCGCCTCCCGCCCCCGCTCGGCCATCCCGGCCGCCTCGCGCAGGCGGCGGAACTCGTCGACGGTCGGCGGTTCGTCGGTGATCTCGACGGCTCCGGCAGTGTCGGTCATACGTCCGCTCGAGCGGTCGGGGAGAAGTGGGTTTCCGCTTCAGAACGGGGTCAGCAACGCGAGGTCGACGTCGCTCGTGAGCGTGTAGTAGAGCAGGCCGAACTGGATCGCGTTGAACAGGCCGTGGATCACGGAGGGGACGACGAGGTTCTCGGTCTTCTCGTAGAGCCCACCGAGGATCAGGCTGAGCGCGACGTAGATGCCGAGCGTCGTGAGCAGCTGCGTGGTGTCGGCCGCGATCAGCGCCATCACGTGGGCGACGGCGAAGATGACGCTCGCGACGAGGATCCCCGACCAGATCCCGAAGCGGTCGACGAGGATCCGCTGGATCACGCCCCGAAAGAGGAGCTCCTCGCCGGGGCCGATCAGGAGGATCGACAGCGGGATCATCACGAGCAGGATCTCGGGGTTCTCGCCGCCGAGCTCGATGATGCCGTGTTCTGCGGACTCGATCCCGAAGGTCATCAGGACGAGGTTGAGGGCGATGAGGGCGACGAACAGCCCCACGAGCCCCAGCACCGTCCAGATCACGTCCGAGAGCGTCGGCATCCGTAGCCAGAGCATGTCGAAGCCGTACCGGCTGAAGTAGATGTAGCCGAGCGCGACCGAGAAGAAGGCGAAGCCCTGGAGCATGAGCGTCTGGACGACGATGGCGAGCAGCTGTTCTTCGAAGATCGAGATCCCGGCAGCGAGCAGCGCCGCCGCGGCGACGAAGGTGAAGACGATCCCCACGACGAAGCCCGCGACCGCGACGCCGACGCTCTCGCCGAGGACGCGGATCGAGGAGACGGTGCTGGCCCCGGATGCGTTTGCCATTGACTCCGTTTCGTGCCGACGGCTCTTTGGCGTGTCGGGTTCGGACGGAAACCCTTTTGCGACGACCCACGACAGTCGGTACATGGACTGGCCGCACGACCCGGACGGCGAGGAGGGAAGCGAGGGGATGCGCAAGTACGACATGGCGGTCTTCGCGAAGAAGCTCGACGAGGAGGAGGACTTCCCGCTCACGTTTTCGGAGTTCGAAGCCCGTGTCGGCGACCACCCGATCCGGATCAACTCCGAGAAGGTCGTCGCGGCGAGCGAGATCCTCTCCCACGTCGACGTCGAGGAGGTAGCGGACCTCCTCGAGTTCCACAGGGCGATCGGCCGAGCGATGCGCGAGGGTGGCTTCTGGGAGTACCACCCGGTCGGGGCGAACCCCGAGGTCAAACGCGCGTAACCGCTCAGTCGACGTCGTACTCCAGCGCGACCGTCGGATCGGTTCTCCTCGCCCTCGTCCGCTCCCAGCGCCGGCTCCCCTCTTCGACCTCCGTGTCGACCATCCCCTGTAAGAGCGAGATGGCGACGCTGTTGGCACCCTCCGGGAGGATGAGGTCGGCTCGGCGTTTCGTGGGCTCGACGAACTGCTCGTGCATCGGCTTCACCGTCGAGAGGTACTGCTCGATCACCCCCTCCAGTTCCCGGCCCCGTTCGAGGACGTCCCGGCGGATCCGTCTGAGGATCCTGACGTCGGCGTCGGTCTCGACGTAGATCCGGAGGTCCTGCATCTCGGTGAGCCGCTCGTCGTAGAGCGCGAAGAGTCCCTCGACGACGACCACGTCCGTGGGTTCGACCGTCACCCGTTCGTCGGTCCGACTGTGTGTCTCGAAGTCGTACTGCGGCATCTCGATCGGCCGGCCAGAGAGCAGCGACCCGAGGTGGTCGGCGACGAGCTCCCACTCGAACGCCGAGGGGTGATCGTAGTTCCTCGCCCGGCGTTCGTCGAACGAGAGCCCCGGCTCCGCCACGTAGTAGTTGTCGAGAGGCATGTGGGTGACGCCCTCCGCGAGACCGGCGGTGATCTCGCGGCTGACGGTCGACTTCCCCGCGCCGGTCCCCCCCGCGATGCCGATGACGAGCGATGGGATGGTCATACCCGCCTTCGATCCGCCGACGGGTTCAACGTCCCGGTTCCGACGAGCGGTTCACTCGACTTATGTCACCGCCGTCCGTAGCCAGCCCAACTGTGACGAACACGCAGGTCACCCTCATCCAGATCGACAACTACGGCCCGTGGACCGTGACGCCCGAGCCCCGCAGGGAGGTCGACCTCCAGACGCTTCAGTCGAGGCTCTACGCGGATCTCTGTCAGCAGATCGGCAACCGGGAGGGCTACGTCTTCTTCACCCGCTTCGACAACATGATCGCCGTCACGAACGGCATCGACCTCGAGGGTCACGCCCGGATCCAGGAGTCGATCGGAAACCGCTACCCGGTGACGCTCTCGCTGACGACCGCCACGGGGACCACCCCCGCGGACGCGCTCCGCGACGCGACGGCTCGGCTCCAGGAGGCCGGCAGCGCCCAGGAGGCCGCCCGCCGGGAGATACTCGGGGGGCGGACGATCGACCCCGAGTTCGCCACGGGGGACGACGTCCAGATCGCCCACTTCGACGTCGTCGACGCGACCGGCGAGTACACCGACCAGGTCGACGCCTTCTCGGCGTTCATCGACATCGAACGGGGCTACGCCGAACTCACGAGACACCTCTACGCCGAGTACGACTCGCTCTCGTTCTTCGTCGGCGGGGACAACTTCATCGCGGTCTGTTCCGGGCTCGAAGAGCGGGCGTTCGACGAGGCGATAACCCACGTCGAGGAGGCCGTCGACGTCTCGCTCAGGGTCGGCGTCGGGACGGGAGAGAACGCACACGGGGCGGGGATGGGTGCGAAACACGCCCTCGAGACCTGTCGCGGCCGGGAGACGCCGATCGAGTTCGCCGCTCCATCTCGTGTACTACACGACAGGCGGGAATAAACCTGCCGGAGGTACATTTTATACCGCCGGTGTGTAATGGTGTATCATGGTCGACGAAGTAACCGTCCGGGACGTCATGACCCGGGAGTTCGTCGGGGTCAGTGAGTCCGACTCCGTCGGCGAGGTCATCGACGTTCTCCTCTCCGATGGGGCCTCTGGCGTCGTCGTCCTCCGCGGAAGGGAGCCGGTCGGCATGGTCACCGAACGGGATCTGCTCGCCTCGCTCACCTCCCCCTCCGGGATCGAGAGCTCGATCGCCGACACGATGAGCGTGGGCTGTCCGACCCTCTCGCCCGAGCGGGGGCTCGCGGACGCGGCCGCGACGCTCTCCTCGGAGGAGGTGAGCCACCTGCTCGTGGTCGACGGCGAGGACCCGGTCGGCGTCCTCACGACCCAGGACGTCGTCGCGGCGTCGGCGAGCGCGCTCTCCTCGGTCGACCGTGGGCGCGACCGGGAGTTCGAGCGGGAGAACCGGACGGGCCGCACCCCCGAGGAGGAGACCTACTCCACACAGAGCGTCTGTGAGGCCTGTGGCTCGCTCATGCCGGGGCTACAGACGGTCAACGGCGAGAGCGTCTGCGCCGACTGTCGGGGCGCGTAGCCCGGATGGACGGCGAGGAGCTCTCGGTCCGACCGGCGACGGTCTCCGAGACCGACGCGATCGCCGACCTCTGGGTCGACCTCGCCGAGGGGCAGCGAGCACACGGCTCGAACCTCCGCACGGCCGAGAACCGGGACCGGATCCGCGAATCGATCGGACGACACGCCATCTCGGGCGGTGTCGTCGTCGCCTCCCAGTCGGACCGGATCGTCGGCTTCGTCATGTTCTCGATGGAACAACGGCTCTACGCCACGGCGCTCGCCCGGGGGGTGGTCCACAACCTCTACGTCTCGCCCGAGCGGCGAGGCCGCGGGATCGGCTCGAGGCTCCTGTCGGCGGCGGAGGCGGGGCTCGCGGACGAGGGTGCGGAGGCGATCTCCCTCGAGACACTCGCGGACAACGAGGCGGCCCGCCGCTTCTACGAGCGACACGGCTACGAGCCACACCGTGTCGAGTTCGAGAAACGAGTCGAAACCGTTACGCCCTCCGACCGTTAGCTGTCGAACGCGCCAGTGGAGCTTGGGTGGTACAAGCACTCGACTTGTAATCGAGAGTTCGTGGGTTCGAATCCCACCACTGGCTTGCTCGGGCGCGCTCGCTCGCGGGACGGAGGAGTCCGACGAGACGTTCGACGACACGAACGGGTGAGCGACCGTCTCGCCCTGGTTCGATCTCCGGCCAGTGACTTCTCTCAACTGTTCCCGACAGCGGTCGCCGGTCCGCTTCCTGAAATGCAGAAAATAATATTACTTCCTATCGTATAGATACTCGGATGAGCGACGAGATCTGGTACGGGTTGGTCTGGGGGGTCGTCGGGTCGGCGGCGATCGTCCTCGGGACGCTCTCGGCCGGCGTCGTGATCCGCTCGCTCTCGACGAGCGGTGAGCGGCCGCTCGCGGCGTCGCTCTCGGTGTCGGCTCTCGATCCTACGACCCTCGCCGTGTTGGTCGCCCTCCTGGCGCTGGTCGTCGGGCTGTCGATTGTCGGTCGACGGTAGCAGCTGGCGACGAGAGAGAAGTTCGAAAAGGGGGAGGGAAAGGGCAGTTGGGGCGTTTGCGGGGAGTACAGCGGTCGGTCGTCACAGCGTCACCCCGCACTCGACCTCTGGGAGTGCCTGTAATGAGTCTTCTGTCAAACTACGCGCTCGCCCCGCGCAGCGCCTCGGCGAGTCGGGGGTGGAGTTCGGCGCCGTCGTCGCCGACGGTGATCAGCGGTTCGCCCCGGAGCGCCTCCTCGAGGGTGCCGACACGCTTTTTGATCGTCCGCTCGGTGTAGCCGGTCTCGTCGGCGAGCTCCTCGGTCGTGAGCGGACCGTGCGCCTCCGCGAGCGCGACGGCGATCTCGTACTCCGAGTCGCGGTACTCGGTCTGCATCTTGTCGACGAGCGTCACCAGCTCCGGCGGCACCTCGTTCGCGGCCATATGCCCCATCTACACGTCCGGTACGTAAAACCCGCACCCTTTGTGTCGCCACCCTGGCGGCGGGCCCACGCCACGAAGTCGGGTTAACCGCCGATTTATAACCAGGTCGACGAGATATCGACGAACGGTGAGGACAGCCCGCGAGCGCGAACTCGGGTGAAAGGTCCCCACTGCTTCGAACTCGGGTGAAATCCCGTCAACGAACGTGAGTGTTGAAGACCGTCGAGCCACTACCTCCCTCCGTCGGGTGGAGTCCATGAGCGCAACCCTCTCTGGCGATCCTGGCGACATCCACACGTTCCACCCGACCGATTTCGAACCGTCCAGTTAACGCACTCGGAACCGTAGGAGGACCATGCGCGTCGTCACGCTGTTGCCCTCGGCGACGGAGATCGTCTGTGCGCTGGGCGTCGATCCCGTGGGCGTCTCCCACGAATGTGACTACCCCGAGCGAGTGGGAACGCTCCCGGCGGTCAACCGCTCTCGGGTCGATCCGGATGCGGAGAGCGAGACGATCAACGAACAGGTCGTCCGTGCGGAGCGCGACCACGGCGGTGTCTACGAGATCGACGCCGAACTCCTCTCGCGGCTCGATCCCGACCTGATCGTCACGCAGGGGATCTGTGACGTCTGTGCGGTCGACTCTGTACTCGTCGAGGAGGCCGTCGAGCGTGTCGGCCTCGACTGCCGCGTGCTCACGACCGACCCACACGGCGTGGGGAACGTCCTCGAGGACGTCGAGCGAATCGGGGCGGCACTCGACCGGCCAGGTCGGGCCGACTCGCTCGTCACCGACCTCGAATCGAGGATCGAGCGGGTCAGAGAGCGGACGGAGGGGATCGAGAGCCGGCCGAGGACGGTCGTCCTCGACTGGCTCTCGCCACCGATGGTCGCCGGTCACTGGATCCCGGAGATGGTCGAGTGGGCAGGGGGCGAGTACGGGATGGCCGACCGCGGAGCGCGCTCTACCGCCCGCGAGTGGGACTCCGTACTGGCGTACGACCCGGAGGTCCTGATCGCCGCCCCCTGTGGGTTCGCGCTCGAACGAACGGTCCGGGATCGGGCCGAACTCACCGACCGACCCGGGTTCGCCGACCTCGAGGCGACGAGAGCCGGCGCGGTCTACGCGGTGGACGGCAACCACTACGTCAACCGTCCGGGTCCGCGACTGGTCGACACGCTCGAGGCGTTCGCGGGACTCCTCCACCCCGATCGGTTCGCGTCGGACGAGAGCGGGTTCGTCGAACGCCTCGGCACCAGGTCGGTCGCCTAGCCCAGTCCCAGGAACTCGACCGTGCCCGCTTCGGTGTCGACGACGGCGACCGTCCGGTGGTCTTCCGGAACCATCGGGAACTACGCGCCGGGGTTGATCACCACCGTCTCGCCGACGGCGTCGTGCTCCCGCTCGTGGTGGTGACCGTAGCAGACGTAATCGTACTCGCCCGATTCCGCGTGGTCCCCCACGTCGTCGAGCGACTCGCCGTGGAGCACCGCGAATCGCGCGGCGTCGAACTCGAGGTCCGCGAACCGCCCGTGGAGCGTACTCCCCTCACCGAGCGAGTCGAACGCCGCTTCGAGGCCCGCGACCTCCCCGTCGTTGTTCCCGAGGACGCCGTGGAGCGTGAGCCCGGAGAAGAGCCCGATCGTCGGGGGTGCGACGAAGTCCCCGCAGTGGATCACGGTCTCGACACCGTTCTCGCGGAAGCACGAGACGGCGCGTTCGGTCGCGCCGACGTTGTCGTGGGTGTCCGAGATGACGCCGATTCGCATACCTCTCGGTTCAGTGGAGTCGTCCGAGAGGCTTCCCGACCAGACCCACATCACCGCCACCCGTTCAGTTTTCAGCGCGCGCGGCGAGGACCGTGTCATGGAGACGATCGTCGTCGGCGGCGGGATCGTCGGTTCGTCGGTCGCGTACCACCTCGCGAGCGGGGGCGTGGAGACGACGCTGATCGACCGCCGGGACGCTGGCCGGGCGACCGACGCGGGCGCGGGTATCGTCTCACCCCCCACGAGCAGCCGGGTGGGTCCCTGGTTCGACCTCGCGGTCGAGGCGTTCGACGCCTACTTCGATCTCGTCTCGGCTCTCGAGCGCGAACAGGACGGCCCGGTCGGCGTCGACCGCTGTGGTCTCCTCCGGGTCGCGATCGACGAGGACGAGGTCAGACGGTTCGACGAGCTCAGTGCCCTCCTCGACCGGCGCGAGGACGGGACCGGCCACCCCCGGTCGGCGGCCCTGGAATCGCTCCCGTCCGACGGAGCGAGAGACCGGTTTCCGCCGCTCGCGGACACCCGCCGGGCGCTCTTCTACGCCGACGCCGCCCGTGTCGACGGCCGGCTCTTCGAGGGTGCGTTGCGGCGTGCGGGGGAGGCCCACGGGCTCTCCGTGGTCGAGGGGAGCGTCGAGTGCCTCCTCGTCCAGCGGGGCCGAGTGGTGGGAGTCGAGACGGCCGAGGACCGCTACGAGGCGGATAGGACGGTGGTCGCCGGTGGCGCGTGGTCCCCCGAGTTCGGGGGCCAGCTCGGGTTCGAGGTGCCGGTCGAGCCACAGCGAGGGCAGATCGTCCACGTCGACAGCGGGAGGGAGGACGTCGGATCGTGGCCGATCGTCAGCCCGTTCCGTGGCCACTACGTCGTCCCCTGGCCGGACGGCCGCGTCGCGTTCGGCGCGACGCGCGAGCGCGGATCCGGGTTCGACAGCCGAACCACCGCTCGTGGTGTCCACGAGGTGCTCTCGGAGGGCCTGCGCGTCGCACCGGGGCTCGGGGACGCTTCCCTCCACGAGGTGCGCGTCGGACTCCGGCCGACGACGCCGGACGGGCTACCGCTGCTCGGGGCGGTCCCCACCGTCGAGGGCGCGTACCTGGCGACGGGACACGGCCCGACCGGGCTCCAACTCGGCCCGTACTCCGGAGCGCTCGTCGCCGACCTGCTCGCGGAAGGAGGTGAGACGCTCGGGAGACCGTCCGTCGATCCGGACAGGTTCGACTCGCAGTAACGTCGGAATCAGAGCGTATCACGCGAACGTCGTCGTACCTGGCAGTGACTGACACGAAACCCTCGTAGTGGGGGAACGCGGACGTGTCGGACGGCGCGAACACCCGCGTTCGGAACGTATCGTTTCGAGTATATATTTCTCCGTCGGCCCGTAGATACGGGGGTTCGTCCCCGGGTCCCGTCGATCCGCCCGGATTCCGATGCGTTTTCACCCCGCTCTGACTACTCCTGGGCATGGAGAGCGAGCTTCGGAGCCGGATCGAGCGCGAGGCCGAGACACACGCGCTCTACAACGCGGTGAAACACGAGGGTGAGGCCGAGGTGGGCGCGATCATGGGACCACTGATGGGAGAGAACCCGGAGTTCCGTCCCCACGGCGGCGAGATCCCAGGTGTCGTCGGGCCGGTGGTCGCCCGGGTGAACGAACTCGCCCCGGACGAACGCCGGACGCGCCTCGAGGAGCTCGCGCCGGAGCTCGTCGCCGAACTCGAGGCCGAGGCGGCAGCCGAGAGCGAGGAACGAACGCTCTCGGATCTCCCGAACGTCGAGGCGTACGAACAGGTCAGAATGCGTCTCGCGCCGAACCCGAACGGCCCGTGGCACCTCGGTCACGCCCGGATGCCGGCGGTGATCGGCACGTACAAGGAGCGTTACGACGGCTGGATGCTCTGTCGGTTCGACGATACGGACCCGGAAACCAAGCGGCCGGATCTCGACGCCTACGACGCGATCCTCGACGCCGTCGAGTACCTCGGCTTCGAGGCCGACGAGGTGCTCCGGGCGAGCGACCGGCTCGAGACGTACTACGATCACGCGAGGGAGCTGATCGAACTCGGTGGGGCGTACACCTGTGACCTGCCCGCCGCGGAGTTCTCGGAGCTGAAGAACGCCGGCGAGCCCTCGCCGAACCGGGAGAAGCCTCCGGAGGAGACGATGGCGGAGTTCGAGGCGATGGTCGACGGCGAGTACGGCGCCGGCGAGATGGTGCTCCGGGTGAAGACCGACATCGAGCACAAGAACCCGGCGCTCAGGGACTGGGTCGCCTTCCGGATGGTCGACACGCCGCACCCCCGTGAGGAGGCCTCGGAGTACCGCTGCTGGCCGCTGCTCGACTTCCAGAGCGCGATCGACGACCAGCTCACCGGGATCACGCAGATCGTTCGCGGGATCGACCTGCAGGACTCGGCGAAACGCCAGCGGTTCCTCTACGACTACTTCGACTGGGTATACCCCGAGGTGATGCACTGGGGGAAGGTCCAGGTGGACGCCTACGACGTGAAGATGAGCACCTCCCGGATCGCCGAACTGATCGAGGCGGGCGAGCTGGACGGGTGGGACGACCCGCGCGCGCCGACGATCGCGAGCGTGCGCCGTCGGGGGATCAGAGGCGAGGCGCTCACCGAGGCGATGATAGAGCTCGGGACCTCAACCAGCGACGTCGACCTCGCGATGTCGACGCTCTACGCGAAGAACCGGGAGCTCGTGGACGACGAGGCGGATCGGTACTTCCTCGTCAGGGACGGCGTCGAACGAACGATCATCGGCGGCCCGGAGACCGCGACCCCACCGCGACACCCGAACCACGAGGAGCAGGGAACGCGTGAGATCCCCGTCGGTCCCGGCGTACTGATCGAGGGCGAGGACCTGCCCGGCCACGGCGAGCGTGTCTGGCTGAAGGGGCTGGGCTGCGTGCGTCACACCCGCGACGCCTTCGAGTTCACGGGCGAGGATATCGAGGTCGTGAGGGAAGGTGAAGTAGACGTGGTTCACTGGGTGCCGACCGAGGAGAACGTTCCGGTGACGCTCCGGACCCCGGAGGGCGACGTCGAGGGGCTGGCGGAGCCGGGGTTCGTCGACGCGGACGTCGACGAGGTCGTCCAGTTCGAGCGGATCGGGTACGCCCGTGTCGACGAACACGGGGAGGACGGATCGGTCGCGTACTTCGCCCACCCGTAGGCGATCCGTGGACGAAAACGGATACGACCGACCGGGGGCCCGATCGCGGTTCTCTCCAGAGTTCGGCCGGGAACTGGCACGGATCCGTCCCGGGTGGCCGATCCGGTTCGGGCCCGCCGTCGGGCCCGTAGGGATCTTCGGAGCCCGTCGTATCTCTCGGGGGTTCAGACCCCCGGTGTCGTCCCATCCGGGATCGAGGAACGACGAGGTTCTCCGACGATCCCTGTCAGGTGTACCGATCGGGCGAGACGGCTTCGCCACCGGACCGGTCGATGCCCAATCCGGCCGCGCTCGCCGTGTTCGTCCGTCGTTCCAACCCCACGAGGCCGTCCTCGACGGTGTAGGTCCGCTCCCCGTCCGAACACGGGAACACCGCTTCGATGCCGTCTGCGTCGTAGATGACGAGACAGAGGAGTGGAACGCTGATAACGCTCCGTGTGTCCTCGGAGGCGATCGTCCCCGTCTCCCGCCGTTCGAACCCGGGCGCGAGGCTGTAGCCGGACTCCTCCGCCCAGTCTACGAGCGCGTCGTAGGCGCGACGGGATCCGGTTCGGTCGCCGTCGGTGGGGATCAGGTCCCCCCAGACCTCGAACTCGACCGACTCCACGCGTCCGTCCTCGGCGAGCCGGTCCAGACGCTCGACCGTTCGTCGGTGGAGCTCGGCGATATCCCTCGGTGCCGCCGAGCGCGTGTACAGTCTGACGGTCCAAGCGGTGTTATCGATCACGTAGCTCGCCTCTCGATCAATGTCGAACTCGTTTGTCTTAACGTTTTGGTTGTGTTAAAATTGGACCGAGGACCTGGGGACACGGTCACCTCGGGGCCAACGGGTCGACGAATCCGACCGGGGCCGTGCCGGAACGGATCCCAGCCGGTGGCCGGGTCCGTAACGAGTCTCGCCCTCGAGTCGCACGTGTGGAATCCAACCGGAGACGTAGGTGGCTTCGTCACGTCTCGTGATTTCGAAATATACTGAGGGTGTCGTAGAACGGTCCCCACACCAGTTCTCGAACGACCGGTAGAGGCAAAGGCGTTACTGGAGCTGCTACTCACCTCTCGGATAGGTGTCAGAAACGATCTGCTGAATATAGAGGCTGTATGCAGCACGATGAGTGGTTCTATTCAGGCCTGCCCACGTGTATCAGCCGGGCGGTCTATGTCGATTTCGTTCACATGTGTGATGTCGGCTGACGGGCCGTGGAGAGTCCGCTCACCGTCTCTCCGGAGAGGGAGGGTTCACCCGGTTAATCAAAAAACTAAACTTTTCAAAAATGTGTGATGTTAACATACCTTGAGGACGTATAGCCTGTATGAACACCGGCCGGATTACGCTCAGAAAGCACTTGCTGGATACTCGTTTTGAGGACGATGAGTTCGTCATCACTGCCGAGATCCCCAGCGCGAGGAAAGACGGCCTTGTGGTTGGGATCGATCGGAAC